>JAAYBE010000306.1 GCA_012719015.1 Actinomycetota bacterium | reverse complement strand
CCACCGCCAGTCTGCCGCCGCGCGTGCCCAGCGCGCTCACGTCACACCGGGGCGGGGACGAGGAGCGTCCACGCGGCGCCCCACACCAGTCCGTAGACGACGCCGCCGAGCACGTCGCCGAGATAATGCACGCCGAGGTAGACACGGCTGAAGCAGAGCACGAGCGTGAGCGCCAGCAGCGCGGGCACCCACTGTGGGTACAACGTACCCAGCGTGAAGGTGCCGACGACGGCCATGCCGGCGTGCGAGGAGGGGAACGACTTGCTGGCCGGCAGTGGGATCTGCCTCGGCTGCGTCGGGTCGGCGACCGGCGGACGCCGACGGCCCACGAGGTGCTTGATCGCGAACCCGGTCATCTCCACGAGGGTCACGGGAACGGCCACATACACCGCCTTCCAGAACGGCCGCTCGGCGCCCAGGGCCCAGGGCATCAGACAGAGGACGTACCAGAGCACCCCGTAGTTCGCCGAGAGCGAGATGCCGCCGAGCGGCAGTGTGGACCAGCGCGGGTGCGGCCAGTCCATGGACATGCGGCGCGAGACGGCGCGGTCCAGCCTGTCGAGATGGCCGGACGAGGAGGCTGCCGCAGCGTCTGTGGGGATGTGGGAGGGGGGCATGGGGATCGCGGTCTAGTATACTAACCGTCTGCCTTCGTCCATCTTCTCCCGCACGGACGTCCCTTCATGCGCACCACAGTCATCGTCACCGCCCTGGGCCCCGACAACCACGGCCTGCTCGCCCAGGTGGCGACGACCGTCGCCGAGCAGAACGCCAACGTCGACGACGTCAGCCAGACGGTGTCCAACGGCATGTTCACGATGATCATGTTCGTCTCGTTCGACCAGGGCGAGACGACCATCGCCGAGCTCAAGGACGCTCTGGAGGCGACGGGGGAGCGCATCGGGCTGCAGATCCACGTGCAGCACGAGAACATCTTCAAGTTCATGCATCGCATCTGAGGCCGGTCGTGGTCTTCATCACCGCCCAGGAGATCCTCGAGACCGTCACCATGATCCGGTCCGAGAACCTCGACGTCCGTACGGTGACCATGGGGATCTGCCTGGACGACTGCGCCGCCGGCGACCGGCGTCGCACGGCCGAGCGTATCCACGCCAAGATCGTGCGTCGCGCCGGGCGCCTCGTCGAGGTCGCGGAGGAGCTGCAGCGCAAGTACGGCGTGCCGATCGTCAACAAGCGCGTCTCGGTCACGCCGATCGCCGAGGTGGTCGCGGGCGACGATCCCGCCGCCTATGTGGAGGTGGCGCACGCGCTCGACGCCGCCGCGGAGGAGGTCGGGATCGACTTCCTCGGCGGCTTCAGCGCGCTCGTCCAGAAGGGCTTCACGCGCGGGGACGCCGCCCTCATCGAGGCGATCCCCGACGCCATCGGCGCGACGCAGCGCGTGTGCTCGTCCGTCAACGTGGCGAGCACCCGCGCCGGCATCAACATGGACGCCGTGCTGCGCATGGCCGACGTCATCCTCGCGGTGAGCAGGCGTACGGCGGAGGAGGATTCCATCGGCTGCGCCAAGATCGTCGTGTTCTGCAACGCGCCGGAGGACAACCCGTTCATGGCCGGCGCGATGCACGGCAGCGGCGAGGCCGAGTGCAGCATCAACGTGGCGATCTCCGGCCCCGGCGTGGTCCGCAACGTCGTCGCCGCCAATCCGGACGCGTCGTTCATCGAGCTGGCCGACCTCATCAAGCGCACCACCTTCAAGATCACGCGTGTCGGCGAGCTCATCGCCCAGGAGGCGTCCCAGATGCTCGGCGCCGAGCTGGGCATCATCGACCTCTCACTGGCGCCGACGCCGGCGGTGGGCGACTCGATCGCCGAGATCCTCGAGAGCATGGGCCTGGAGGCGGCCGGCGCTCCCGGTACCACGGCCGCCCTCGCGTTGCTCAACGACGCGGTCAAGAAGGGCGGGACGATGGCGACCTCGTCCACGGGCGGCCTCTCCGGCGCCTTCATCCCCGTGAGCGAGGACAAGGCCATGGCGCGGGCGGCGGCCGACGGCCGGCTCCCGATCGAGAAGCTGGAGGCGATGACCGCCGTCTGCTCCCTCGGCCTCGACATGATCGTCGTGCCCGGCGACATCTCCCGCGACGCGCTCGCCGGGACCATCGCCGACGTCATGGCCATCGGGATGGTCAACTCCAAGACCACGGGCGCCAGGCTCATCCCGGCCGCCGGCAAGGGGCTCGGGGACTGGGTCGAGCTCGGCGGGCTCTTCGGCGCAGGGCCGGTGATGAAGGTGAGTGCCGCCGCCAACAGCGCCTTCGTGCGGAGGGGCGGACGCATCCCTCCGCCCCTGCAGAGCCTGACGAACTAGCGGTCCGTCAGCCCGAGGCGCGGATCTGCTCCGTCATCGCGCGGATCCGTCGGGCCGACTCCGTCATGCCCAGGGCGCGCGAGATCTTCTCCGCCTCCGCGAGCTGCAGCAGCGCGTCGACCGTCTGACCCCGTCGGCGGAGCTCCGCCGCCTGGTCGATCTCGAAGGTCACGAGCTCCGTGAGCATGCGCCGCACCTCGGGGTCGTCGAGGTCGATCAGTTTGGTGTTCGTGGTGACGATGATGTCCGAGAGCGGCACCAGACGGCCCTCGGAGCCGGGCCTCTCGGCTGCCGCCGCGCCTGCGGCAGGCTCTTCCCCGGCGGCGAGCGGATCGTCCGCTCCGCGCGGCACGGCGTCGTGGTCCAGCGTCCGCACGCTCAGGTCGGGGCCCCACTCAAGACCGAGTCCGCCCGGCTGGGGTCGCTGTCCGTCTGCCGTCGCCGCGGCGTCCGCATTGTGGCGCTCCGCGGTCGCCCGCTCGAGGGCCGGATCCAGCGTGACGTCCTCGACCGGGAGATCCGGCCGGCCCAACGTGGAGAACGTGTCCTGAGGCGCCTGGTCGAGGAACGAGCTCGGGTCCTGCGCGTCCGCCGAGGGCGTCTCGTCGCCCCGTTTGCGAGTGACGACCAGTGCGGCCACGAACAGGAGTCCCGCAAGGACCGCGACGGCGATGCCGATGAAGTGGAGGGTGGTCATGACGCCGGCGTTCTCCAGGTCGGTGTCTCTCTCACGTCCTGATGGTCTTCGCGCTCTCCGTCGTGATTCCCTGCCCGGCGTAGAAT
>JAAYBE010000003.1 GCA_012719015.1 Actinomycetota bacterium | reverse complement strand
CATCATCTCGGCGGGCACTCGGGCGGGTGGGAGGAAGGCGTACTTCGACACATCTGCGCGGCACTGCTGGATCCGGTCCGGGAAGATGCGCAGCACCATCAGGTCGAACGACCACACGATGTCACGCCCCATCTTCAGGTCCGGGCAGTGCCCCCGCACGCTCTCGAAGGCGCTGGCCACGGTGTCGTCGGCCACGGGGAAGTGGGTGGCGACCGTGAGCCTGGGCCGCGGCTGGATCTGGCTGAGGAGGTAGCCGAACGCGCCTTGGGACGTGTGGGAGCTGTTCTGGATGGTGGTCGCAGCTTGGACAGCCTTCTGGAACTCACCGTAGCTCGGATCGTCGGGGGCAGGCGGCGCGTCGAGCCCCATGCTCTTGTAGGCCCACACTGCGGGAGGGACGACCATCTCGTGGATGAACACGTCCACGCCACGGCCGTCGTTCCGGGCCTGCTCGATGGAGTTGGTCTCAGGTCTCGTGTCGCTGGTGTAGATCAGGGACAGGTCGCCACCGTCCGGCGTCCGCCACACGAGCTTGTAACCCATTGACCCCCGGCGGCAGTGGATGACCGGGAAGTGCGTGACCTTCACACCCGTGGTGGGGTTGTCGTAAGCCACGCCGCCGACCTTCGCCCAATCCAGCTCGATCGGCACGAGCGCGTAGGCATCACGCGGATCGTCGTCGCCGACCGGCACCGGGTCGTGAGGCAGCCCCCAGCTTCGCCTCGTGGGCGGCACGTAGTCCGGAGCGGCGGTCTTCTGGAAGCCGAAGCTCTCGGTGTGCCAGCGCACGGCCTCGCGCAGATGCGAGCAGAAGTCGACGACCCCGTCGTCGTACCGGATGCCCGACCCGGCGGGGCTCTCCACACCGGAAGCCTTGGAGCCCCACACGTAGAGAGGCGACTTGCGGTCACCGGCGGGGCCGAAGCAGTAGGTGTGGAGCAGGTCGCTCATATGATCGGCGTGCAGGTGGTTGATGAACACCTTGTCCATCCGGCGGTAGCCGACTTTGGCGGCCGCGAAGTTGGCGGATGTCCCCGCGCCCATGTCGAAGACGAACTGATCTGCCGGCTGCCCGTGATAGTAGGCGTCGCCCGGGTCGTCCTGCCATCCCACCTCGACGAAGACGCTCATCTCGGCCTGCGCCAGGCGAACCGGCAGAGGGATCATGGAGCCCATGAAGGTGACGCGCATCTCGTTGCGCTCGAGCGGCGTGAGCGGGTCGAACGCCGGCAACTGCTCGAAGTAGGTGTAACGTTCGGTCGCTTTGGAGGACGAGCCCGTCGACGCCGCCGGCTTGCCGTCTCCTGAGCACGAGGCGAGCGCGAACGCTGTGGCCGCAAGGACTGCGACGATCCCCATCGTCACGAAGCGTGAGCCGGCACCCTTGTTCATATCGCCCTGTTCCTTTGTGTCGCTGCTAAACCGCATCTGCGGGACGGCAAGCGCCGCGCGTCCGGTCGCCACGACGATTCGGGTGGCCCATCAGGCGGGCCGTGCGTGAGAGACGCGGCCGGACCGCGGGCGAAGCGCCGAGCAGATGCGGGGGGCAAGGCCACGTGGAGCAGCATTGGTCGCGCCCCGAGGATCCCGCGTGACTCCGGTTCTTACATATCGGCAGGACCGTCCGTCACTGTAGGGAACGTGCCGGGTCTCGCCAACGGGCTCTCGGGGGCCTGAAGGGTGCAGTCGGTCGAGCGACCATGCTCCCGGCGCCGCCTCGGAGCGTCGGCGCTCACTCTCCGGTTGGGTCTGTACGCCGTCCGGGCCGGCGCAGCACTCGCGCCACGGCGAGCAGGACCCCGATGAACGTGAGCGTCCAGACGGTCAATCCGGCGCAGAAGAAGCTGTGCGCCAGTCCCGTCAGCGGCAGAGCCGTCGCCTTCGCCACTGCGCAGGAGCGACAGCCATGCGCCTCTCTTCCGCACTCCACCTTGCGTCATCCGCGTGATGTGCTTGCCGGACCGCCAGGCCTGCGCCCCAGCCCGGCGCTCGTCCGTTCCCCGGCGGGCT
>JAAYBE010000305.1 GCA_012719015.1 Actinomycetota bacterium | reverse complement strand
TTCTTGCCGCCTTTCTTGCCGCCCTTCTTGACCGCCTTGCGGTCGGCGTTCAGCCGCTCCAGCCCGTCTTTGCGGCCGTACTCCTCCTGGTAGGCCTGGGCGATGGCGCACTTCTTGCAGCCCTTGCCGCAGCAGTCCTTCCACTTCTTGCGGCTGAACTGGTCTCTCAGCTTGGTCACCTCAGGTCCCCTCCGCGACGACGTGATGGCGCATGCATACCGCAACCGGCGGTCGCGAAAACCCGTCCCCGGCGTCGGCGAGGTGGCCGGGGCGGGTCCGGCCACGTCCGTTGATATAACCTTGCGGCTGTGGGTGGGAACGGACCTCGCCGCCCCTGTCCCCGAGGGCGGACGGAAGTTGGAGGAAGGCGTATGAGAGTGCTGGACGAAGGCAAGGGCCCGCTGTTCATGGACCCCGATCCGGACAAGGCCCGGGAGTTCTTCCGTTCGAAGTCACGCGCCATGGTCGACAAGCGCATGAGCGTCAAGGAGGCGGTGGAGCGCTTCGTCACCGACGGCTGCTACTTCGCTACGGGAGGGTTCGGCGCCAACCGCATCCCGACCGCCGTCTGTCATGAGTTGCTGCGGCAGGGGCGCCGGGGACTGGGCTTCTCCGGGCATACCACCACGCACGACTTCCAGATCCTCTGCGCCGGCAAGGTGTTCGACCGCCTCGATGCTGCGTACATCGTCGGTCTCGAGGCACGTGGTCTGTCGCCCAACGCCCGGCGCTACATGCAGTCCGGCGAGGTCCAGGTGGCCGACTGGAGCAACTACGCCCTCGCGGCGCGTCTGCGGGCGGCCGGCGAGGGGGTCTCCTACGGGCTCACGCGCAGCATGCTCGGCACCGACACGTTCACGCGCTCGGCCGCCAAGGCGGTGGAGTGCCCGTTCACGGGCAAGACGCTCTGCGCCGTGCCCGCCCTGTGGCCGGACGTGGCCGCCATCCACGTGCACTACGCCGACAAGTTCGGCAACGCCGTGTACAAGGGCATCTCGGTCGCCGACCACGAGCTCTCGCGGGCGGCCAAGCACCTCATCATCACCACGGAGCGGATCGTCGACGAGGCGGTGATCCGCGACGACCCGAGTCTCACGTCCATCCCCTTCTACATGGTGGACGCGGTCGTCGAGGTCCCCCACGGCAGCTACCCGGGCAACATGCCCTACCTCTACTTCTCCGACGAGGAGCACCTCGCGGAGTGGATGAGGGTCGAGAGGGATCCCGACGAGCTCGAGCGGTTCCTGGACAAGTACATCTACGGCGTCTCGACGTTCGAGGAGTACGTGGAGCTGTGCGGGGGTGCGGAGAGGATCGAGCAGCTACGGAAGATCGAGCTGGTGGAGCAGCCCGCGACGCCGGCCGGCCAAGGAGCCTGAGGACATGGCAGCCGACTTCAACACGATGGAACTGATGATCTGCGTCGCGGCGCGCTACCTCGAGGACGGCAAGACGGTGGCCGTCGGCACGGGTGCCCCGTGTGCCGCGGCCATGCTGGCCCAGAAGACGGGCGCCCCGAGCCTCGTCGTCATCTTCGAGGCGGGCGGGCTGGCGCCGCAGCTCCCCGAGATGCCCATCTCGGTCGGCGACTCGCGGACGTTCTACCGGGCCGTCATGGCGGCCGGCATGGTCGACGCGATGAGCACCTGCGAGCGCGGTCAGGTGGACTACGCTTTCCTCGGTGGCGCGCAGATCGACCGTTTCGGCAACATCAACTCGACCTGTATCGGCGAGTACGAGAAGCCCAAGGTCCGCTTCCCGGGCAGCGGCGGCGCCAACGACTTCGCCTCGTTCTGCTGGAACACGATGATCATGACGGTGCACAGCAAGACACGGTTCGTCGAGAAGTGCGACTTCATCACCACCCCTGGCTACCTGACGGGCGCGGGCGCGCGCGAGGCCGCCGGCCTGCCCGAGGGCGGCCCCTACAAGATCGTCACCGATCTGGCGGTGATGGGTTTCGACGAGAAGACGAAGGCGATGACGATCGAGTCGCTGCACCCCCATGTGGACGTCGACAAGGTGCAGAGCGAGACCGGCTTCGAGCTCCTGGTGTCGGACGAGCTCGGGTGCACCGAACTGCCGACCGAGGAGGAGCTCAGGATCCTGCGCGACGAGGTCGACCCGCTCAGGCTCGTCATCGGGCGCTCCTGACGGAGGGCGGCAACGGGGTCGTCGTGCGGTGTCGCGCGGAGTGGTGTGTATACTCCGCGCGGGGCAACGTCCGAAGGGAGGCAGCGTGGCAGCAGTCACGGAGTCGGCAAGCATCGGGGTGATCGGCGGCTCCGGGTTCTACGAGCTTCTGGAGAACGCGCGCGAGGTCGTCCTCGAGACCCCGTTCGGTGCGCCCTCCGACTCGTACTTCCTGGGGGAGGTGGACGGCGTCGATGTGGCGTTCCTGCCCCGTCACGCGCGTGGCCACCGGATCCTGCCGGGCGAGGTCAACTACCGGGCCAACATCTGGGGCATGAAGGCGCTGGGGGTGCACTACGTGCTCTCCGCCAGCGCCGTGGGCAGCCTGCGCGAGGAGCTCAAGCCCCTCGACGTGGTGGTGCCGGACCAGCTCTTCGACCGCACCAAGGCCCGCCCCAGCACGTTCTTCGGTGAGGGGGTCGTGGTGCACATGGGGTTCGCCGACCCGTTTTGCCCGTACACGAGCGGGGTCGTCGCGGAGGCCGGGCGTGCCGCCGGGGCCACGGTGCACGAGGGCGGCACCTACGTGTGCATCGAGGGGCCGCAGTTCAGCACGCGCGCGGAGAGCAGGGTCTACCGCAGCCTGGGCTTCGACATCATCGGCATGACCAACCTGCAGGAGGCCAAGCTGGCGCGCGAGGCCGAGCTCTGTTACGCCACCATGGCCATGGTCACCGACTACGACGTCTGGTATGAGGGGGAGGAGGACGTCACTCTTGAGACGGTCCTCGAGAACGTCCGCCGCAACGTCGCCACGGCCCAGGCGATCGTGCGCCGCGCCGTGGTCGCCCTTGACCGGCAGCGCGACTGCGCCTGCCGCCACGCGGTGGAGCATGCCATCAACACGCCGGCGGAGCTGATCCCGCCCGCGACCAGGAAGAAGCTCGACCTGCTCATCGGCAAGTACCTGGGATAGGGGCCGGCGACGGCGGGCGCGACCGCCCGGCGCCCGCATCGGAGGGGTTCGGAAAGGAGCCAGCAAGTGTCCGAGTTCGTATCTGACAACGCCATCCTCGTGGCCGTCATCTGCGGGCTGATCGCCGTCGTGTACGGCGTGCTGCTCATCAGGTGGCTGCTGGCCCTGCCGGCCGGCGACGCCCGCATGCAGGAGGTCGCGGGCGCCGTACAGGAGGGCGCCAAGGCGTATCTCAACCGCCAGTACCGCACCATCGCCGTGGTCGGCGTCGTCGTGTTCGTCATCCTCCTGGTGGCCCTCGGCCTGATGAAGGACTGGACGTACGGCTGGCACGCCGCCGTCGGCTTCGTGGTCGGCGCCGTGCTCTCCGCGGCCGCCGGGTACATCGGCATGATGGTCAGCGTGCGCGTCAACGTGCGGACCGCCGAGGCGGCGCGCAAGGGTCTCGGGCCGGCGCTCAAGGTGGCCTTCCGCGGCGGCTCGGTCACCGGGCTGCTCGTCGTCGGCCTGGCGCTGCTCGGGGTCGCGGTGTACTACTGGATCACCGGCGACGTGGCCGCCCTGGTCGGCCTCGGCTTCGGCGGCAGTCTCATCAGCGTGTTCGCGCGCGTCGGGGGCGGGATCTTCACCAAGGCCGCCGACGTGGGCGCCGACCTCGTCGGCAAGGTCGAGGCCGGCATCCCCGAGGACGACCCGCGCAACCCGGCCGTGATCGCCGACAACGTGGGCGACAACGTCGGCGACTGCGCCGGCATGGCGGCCGACCTCTTCGAGACCTACGCCGTCACCGCCGTCGCCGCCATGCTGCTCGCCTTCCTCAGCTTCCGTGTCGAGTGGGGCGTCACCGGCGTCAAGGAGGGCCTGCTGGTGCACGTCGGCGGGGAGGCGGCCTACAAGCCGGCCGTGCTCTACCCGCTGGTGCTGGGCGGCGTCTCCATCATCGCCAGCGTGATCGGCACGTTCTTCGTGCGCCTCGGCAGCTCGCAGAACATCATGAACGCCCTGTACAAGGGACTCGGCGCGTCGGCGGTCATCGCCATCATCCTCTTCTACCCGGTCACCAGCTGGATGATGGGCGGCGCAGGCGCCGGGGTCTTCGGCATCCCGGGCGTCAACAACCTGTTCTTCGCCGCCGTGACGGGCATCGTCGTGACCGCTCTCATCGTCATCATCACCGAGTACTACACGGCGACGCGCTACGACCCGGTGAAGAGCATCGCGGCGGCCAGCACCACCGGCCACGCCACCAACATCATCCAGGGCCTCGCCGTCTCCATGCAGTCCACGGCTCTGCCGGTGATCGTCATCGGCGCCGGCATCCTCGTCACGTACGAACTCGCCGGCCTCTACGGCATCGCCGTGGCGGTCATGAGCATGCTCTCCATGACCGGCATCATCGTCGCCATCGACGCGTACGGCCCCATCACCGACAACGCCGGCGGCATCGCCGAGATGGCCGAGATGCCCGAGGAGGTGCGCGCCACCACGGACCCGCTCGACGCGGTGGGCAACACGACCAAGGCCATCACGAAGGGCTACGCGATCGGCTCCGCGGGCTTCGCCGCCCTCATCCTGTTCGTGTCGTACACGCTCGACCTGCAGGAGCACTTCCTCCAGAAGTACGACTTCAAGGGCGCCCTGAGCTTCATGATCGACAATCCGTGGGTGCTCGCCGGCCTGTTCCTCGGCGGTCTGCTGCCGTATCTGTTCGCCTCGCTGTGCATGAAGGCCGTGGGCAAGGCCGGCGGCCAGGTCGTGGAGGAGGTCCGCCGCCAGTTCCGTGAGATCCCGGGCATCATGGAGGGCACGGCCAAGCCCGACTACGCCAAGGCCGTGGACATCGTGACCCGTTCGGCCATCGGCAAGATGATGCTCCCGGCCGCCATCCCGGTGCTCACGCCGATCATCGTCGGCATCGCGTTCCGCCAGCACGGTTACCTCATGCTCGGCGGCGTGCTCATGGGCACCATCATCACCGGCATCTTCCTGGCGATCAGCATGACCTCGGGCGGGGGCGCCTGGGACAACGCCAAGAAGCTCATCGAGGACGGCGCCCACGGCGGCAAGGGCTCCGACGCCCACGCCGCCGCCGTCACCGGCGACACCGTGGGCGACCCGTACAAGGACACCGCCGGCCCGGCCATCAACCCGATGATCAAGGTCATCAACATCGTGGCCCTGCTGGTCATCCCGTTCCTGATCAAGTAGGAGCGGGAAACGACGGCGCGGCCCGGCCGCGCCACGAGGGGACGACGGCGGGCGGCCCTCGGGCCGCCCGCCGTCGTCCGGTTGTCCCTTACGGCGCTGCGGGTCAGGCTCCACCGTAGCGTCGGTCGTCGCGGATGAGGGGAGCCCGTCGTACGGCTGATGAGGAAGTGCGTCTTCCGTCTGACCTTGCCGAGTCCGGAGGCCGGTGCTACATTGGATGCACGCAGGCCGGCTCGCCTACGGCGGGCCGGCCTCCTCCTGAGATGCACCGGACGAGACAGATCATCACGGCGGTCATGGGCACGCTGGGCGTGCTGCTGATCGCACGCGGCGTGTGGGGCGGCGTCTGGCCTGTGTCGGTCCAGCTCGTCGCCGGCGTGGCGCTGGTCGTCTACGCCGTCCTGCGCTGGCGTTACACCCTCTGACCGGCGACCGGATCCCGATGGCGCGCCGCAAGAAGAGAGAGGGACAGAGCCTGCACAAGGTCCTGGGCGTGCCGGCGCTGTTCAGCACCGCCTACGGCAACGTGGGGTCGTCGATCTACTACGCGCTCGGGGTCGTCGCGGCGTCCGCGCTCGGGCTCACCCCGGTCGTCTTCATGCTCACCGGCCTGCTGTTCGTGACCACCGCCTTCTCGTACGCGGAGGCCACCGCGATGTTCCCGGAGGCCGGCGGCTCGTCCAGCTTCGCGCGCCACACCTTCAACGAGTTCGTGAGCTTCGGCGCCGGCTGGGCTCTCATGCTGGACTACATCATCACGATGGCCATCTCCGCCTTCTTCGTCCCCACCTACCTCGCCGCGTTCTGGCCGACCCTCAAGATCTGGCCGTACAGCTCCATCGGCGGCATCGCCGTCATCGTGTTCCTGGTCGTCGTCAACGTCATCGGGATCAAGGAGGCGGCACGGATCAACGTCATCCTCGCCGTCCTCGATCTCGGTACGCAGGTGCTTCTGGCGATCGTCGGGGTGCTCGTCTTCGTCTCGCCCAAGATCCTGTTCACGCAGATCCATCTGGGCGTGGCCCCCACGTGGCATCAGCTCATCTACGGCATCTCCATCGGCACGGTCGCGTACACGGGGATCGAGACCATCTCGAACATGGCGGAGGAGGCGTCCGAGCCGGGGCGCGATGTGCCGAGGGCGGTCAAGTACGTACTGGCCGCCGTGCTGGGCGTGTACTTCGCCATCTCGATCGTCAGCTTGTCGGCCATGACCGTGCACTACAACGTGCTGCCCGTGGACCCGGCCACGAAGAAGACCCTCGCCGTGCCCGTCCAGCCGGTGCCCGGCAAGCTCGCGGAGACGGGCCCCTGGGTGCTGAAGAGCGACCCCCGGCAGGACGTCTACGTGGCCGTGGACACCCGGGACACCCGCGCCCTGAAGACCGCGGTGGTGAAGGCGACCGGGCCGATCTACCGGCAGGACGGCCGGTGGGTGACGAAGATCTGGGGCACCCAGCTCGGCAGCGTGTACATGGCGGACCCGCTGCAGGGCATCGTCCAGAACCTGCCCGGGGACCTCGGCTGGATGAGGGCGATCCTGGCGCCGTGGATCGCCGTCCTGGCCGCCACCATCCTGCTGATCGGCACCAACGCCGGCATCATCGGCTCGTCACGCCTGGCGTACTCCATGGCGAGCCACCGGCAGCTTCCGCCCTTCCTCGGTCGCGTGCACCCCAAGCGCTACACGCCGTACGTGGCGATCATCCTCTTCGGGGTGATCGCCGCCGCCCTCGTCGCCCCGGGCAGTATCTCGGCCCTCGCCGACCTGTACGCCTTCGGCGCCATGATCTCGTTCACGGTGGCGCACGTCAGCGTCGTGGCCCTGCGCTTCAAGATGCCCGACGCCGAGCGCCCGTGGCGGACGCCGATCAACATCCCGTTCCGCGGGACGAGCCTCCCGGTCCTCGCCGTCCTCGGGGGGCTTGGGACGACGACGGTGTGGGTCGTGGTCGTCATGACACACGCCACCGGTCGCGCCGTGGGCCTGAGCTGGATGGCCGTCGGGCTCGCGTTGTACGTCGTCTACCGCAAGGTCAAGGGCTACTCCCTCACGAGGACCGTGGAGAGGGTGTACGTCCCGCCCAGCATGCAGGAGGACGTGGACTATGACCAGATCCTCGTGCCCATCACGGGGACGTGGGTGAGCGACGAGATGATGGTGCTCGCCTGCCAGCTCGCGACCGAGAAGGGCTCGTCCATCGACGGGCTCTACGTGATCGAGGTGCCGCTCAACCTGCCGCTGGACGCGCATCTCGTCAACGAGCGGGCCAAGGCCGAGCGTGTCCTGAAGGCGGCAGCCACCATCGCCGACCAGTTCAAGGTGAAGTTCACCCCTCACGTGGTGACGGCGCGTCAGGCCGGTCGGGCGATCGTCGACACCGCCGCCGAGCGGCGCAGCCAGGTGATCGTCCTCGGGACGACGCGCAAGCGTCGTATCGGCAACCTGGTGTTCGGGAGGACCACCGACTTCGTGCTCGACCACGCGCCCTGCGAGGTGCTCCTCAATCTGACGCCGAGGGGCTATCCTATCGAGGGGTCCGGCGCCGTCGAGCAGGCCGGGCGACAGGAGCCGCCGGCTGCGGAGTCCGCGCGGGGCGGCCGAGGAGTGGAACAGTGAGGAGACAGGCATGCATGTGGTGATCGCGGGGTGCGGTCGGGTGGGGTCGGGCCTGGCCCGCGACCTGGTGACGCAGGGGTTCCACGTCTCCATCATCGACGAGAGCCCGGAGGCGTTCCACCTGCTCGGCGACGATTTTCCCGGGGAGTTCGTGGTCGGCCGCGCGCTTGACTGGCACGTGCTGCGCGAGGCCGGCATCCAGGAGGCCGTCGCGTTCGTCGCCTGCACCGACGGCGACAACACCAACATCGTCATCGCGCAGATCGCACAGAAGAAGTACGGCATCGGCTGCGCGGTGGCCCGGGTGTACGATCCGCTGCGTGCCGAGCTGTTCGCGCAGGCCGGCATCCGCACCGTCTGCCCCACGCGCGACGTGCGGGTGGCACTGTTCGACGCCGTCCGTTCCTGCCAGCTTCCCGCGGCGGAGGGCTGAGTCGTGTTCGTACTGATCGTAGGCGGCGGCAAGGTCGGCCTCAACACGGCGCGGCAGCTCATGCGCCTGGGCCACGAGATCGTGCTCGTGGAACAGCGGCCCACGCGTTACGGCATCATCGCCGAGGAGCTGGGCGACGAGGCGCTGGTGTTCGGCGACGGCACCGAGGTGTGGGTGCTCGAGAAAGCCGGGATCGGGCGCTGCGACATGGTGGTGGCGGTCACCGGCGACGACGAGGACAACATCATCATCTCGCAGGTGGCCAAGCTCAAGTTCGGGGTGCCCAAGGTCGTGGCCCGGGTCAACAACCCGTTCAACCAGCCGACCTTCGACCTGCTGGGCGTGGAGGCGACCATCTGCGCCACCACCCAGCTCCTCAACCTCATCATGCACGAGCTGCCGGTGCACAAATTCGTGCACCTGCTCACGCTGCGCAAGCAGAACCTGGAACTGGTGGAGCTCGAGGTGGGCGACAACTCGCCGTTCGCCAACACCTACGTACAGGACATCGACCTCCCCGAGGGCGCGCTGCTCGCCGCCATCGTGCGCGCCGGGCACGCGCTGGTCGCGCGTGGGTCCACGGAGATCCTCCCCGGCGACTACGTACTGTGCCTCCTGCCGCCGGGCAGGGAGCGTGACCTCGTCAAGGTGTTCCTGCCGGACGAGGACATCGACCGTGTGCTGCTGCAATCGGAGCTGGACACGTCCGAGGGCTGAGCACGGGGCCCGGGACGAGGGCGGCCGGGCCTGCGCGGAGGTTGACCCGCCGGGATCCCGTAGGTAGCATGTCCGGGCTCTTCCGGGCCCTCCGTGCTCTTCGGTGGCGAGGTAGCTCAGTCGGTAGAGCACATGACTGAAAATCATGGTGTCGCCAGTTCAATTCTGGCCCTCGCCACCAGCTCTCCTCTGCCGCACGTCCTCCTCGCTCGGACTCTCC
>JAAYBE010000304.1 GCA_012719015.1 Actinomycetota bacterium | reverse complement strand
GAGCCGACACGACGGCGCCAGCGGGGTGCGCTGGGTCATCGACCCTCTCGACGGGACCACCAACTACGTCTACGGTTATCCGGCGTACGCCGTGTCCATCGCCGTCGAGATCGACGGCGCCGCCCGCGTCGGCGTGGTGCTGGATTCGAGCGCCGGCAGGTTGTATCGGGCGCTCGCGGGACACGGGGCGTTCGTCGGCGACCGTCCGGTCCACGTCCGCCCGGCGACGGACCTCAGCCACGCACTGGTGGCCACGGGCTTCAGTTACGACGCCGGTCACCGTGAGCGGCAGGGAGCCACGGCGGCCAGGGTGGTGCGCCGCGTCCGCGACCTGCGCCGGGGCGGCTCCGCCGCGCTCGACCTCTGCCGCGTCGCCGCCGGCGAGGTCGACGCCTACTGGGAACTGGACCTCTCGCCGTGGGACTACGCCGCTGGCACGCTCATCGCGCGCGAGGCCGGCGCCGCCGTGGAACACGTCGTCGCGGCACACGGGCGGGGGCCCGCCGTCGTCGCCGCGCACCCCGCCCTCATGACCCCCTTCCTCGAGCTGCTCACGGAGGCGGGCGCACTCAGCTCCCGCGCAGGGCGAGCAGGTCGGCCGGCGCGTCGATGACCGCACGGGCGCCGTTCTCGACGAGCTCCTCCCGCGTCCTGAAGCCCCAGGCCGCGCCGACGGCGATCATCCCGGCCGCCGTCGCGGTCTGCATGTCGACCGACGAGTCGCCGACGTAGGCGACACGCGCCGGGGGCAGCCCGAAGCGGGCGGCGATCCTCAGGGCGACCGTCGGGTCGGGCTTGAGCGGGGCGTCAGGCCGCGCCCCGGCGACCAGGACGAAAGCGTCGGGGTCCAGCAGCGCGGCCACAATCGCCCGGGTCGGCTGATCGGCCTTGTTGGAGTGGATGGCGAGCGGCACCCCACCGGCCCGCAGCGCGAGCAGCAGCTCGGGCACGCCTTCATAGACATGCGTCTTGACCAGCAGGTGCGCTCCGTAGTCTTCGAGCATGCGCGCGTAGCAGCGATCGACACGCTCGGCGCTGCGCAGCTCCGCCGGCAGCGCCTCGACGACGAGATTGCGGATGCCGCGGCCGATGAGGTAGCGGTACCGCGCGTACGGATGTCCCGGCGCCCCTTCGCGTGCGAGCACGCGGTCCATGGCGTCGGCGATGTCCTCGAGCGTGTCGACCAGCGTGCCGTCGAGGTCGAAGATGACGCCGTCGAACTCCATGCCCCGCTGTATATCACGACGTCCGACCGGCGTTGCGATGACCCTCGCCACGGGTCCCTCGCCGCAGACGGCGGCGCGACCGCTCGCGCCTCCCCCTTGAGCCGCCCCCGGCTTGATGCTAGCGTGGCCGGACGAGCAGGCCCGGCGACGCCGCCGGCACGGGAGAACGGGTGGCAAGAAGGAGACGCCAGGAGGCCCTCGGGCGAGCGGTCGGCGTAGGCGGGTTGTTCGGCACCGCCTACGGCGACGTCGCCACCTCCATCTACCTTGTCCTCGGGGCCATCGGGCTCTACGCCCTCGGGCTCACGCCGTTCGTCGTCCTTCTGGCGGGTCTCGTCTTCATCCTGACGTCATGGTCGTACGCGGAGGCCTCGACGGCCATGCCGGATGCCGGCGGTGCCACCGGCTTCGCACGGCGCGCGTTCGATCCCATGACGGGGTTCTGCGCCGGCTGGGCCCTGCTGCTCGACTCCGCCGTGCTCGTCGCTTTGGCCTGCCTCGCGGTGCCGCAGTACCTCGGCGCCGTGTGGCCGCAACTGCAGCAGTGGCCTCACAGCGTGGCGGTCGCCGGCGCCGTCCTCCTGGTGATCGTCGCGCTGACGCTCGGCGGCGTACCGGAGTCCATCCGGCTGAGCTCGCTCGCTGCGGTGCTGGGTCTCTCGACCCTGGTCCTCCTGCTCGTCATCGGTCTGCTCGTCATGTTGCGTCCGGGCGACGTGTGGAGCCAGGTCGACCTCGGGGTCGCCCCATCCTGGGCCGGCTTGCTCTGGGTACTGCCTCTCGCCCTCGGCGCGTTCCTCGGTATCGACACGATCGCCGGACGCGCTGAGGCCGCCCTGCGCCCGGAGAGCGACGTGCCGCGCGCCCTCACGGTCGTTCCCGCGCTCGTCGTCGCGCTGGCCGTGGGGCTCGCCGTCGTCGCGCTCTCCGTGCTCCCGGTCGAGTCGAACGTCGTGCCCGTCGACCCCGCCACGGGACTGACGCAGCCGGTCGCGGTCGTGCCCGGCGAGCGGCAGGGCGTCTACGTGCTCGCCGAGGACCCGGAGACCACGGTCTACGTGCCGGTGCGCCGCGCCGGCGGCACATGGGTCATCCCGGCACAACGACCCCCCGGTGCGGTGACCGAAGAGGACGGACGTCCCGTGACCAGGCTCCACGGCACGCTGCTCGGGAGCGACTACCTGCGGGACCCCGTCATGGGCCTTGTCGACGGACTGCCCGCCGAGCTGGCCTGGCTGGGGACGCCCCTGCGGGTGTGGGTCGCCGTCGTGGTCGCCCTCGCTCTGGTCCTCGTCGCCAGCGCGCTGATGGGCAGCTCGGGCCGGATCGTGTACTCGCTGGCGCGTCATCGCCAGCTCCCCGCCCTGCTCGGGCGCGTCGGGATCACCCACATGACGCCCTATGTGGGGATCGTCCTGCTGGGGGCGTTCGTGGGAGCGCTGCTGCTGCCCAGGGACCGGCTGCTGCTGTTCGGTCTCCTGGGCTTCGGGACCACGCTGGCGTTCACCCTGACCAACCTCTCGGTGATCGCCCTGCGCTTCAAGGCTCCGGCGCTCGCGCGGCCGTTCGTCGTTCCGTTCCCGATCAAGGTCCGCGGCGTGCCGGTGCCCGTGCCCGCGATCCTGGCGGCCGCAGCCTGCCTGGCCGTCTGGGCGGTCATGGTGATCGCCCATCCGGGGGGACGGGCCCTCGGCCTCGGCTGGATGGCGGCGGGGCTGCTGCTCTACGTGGGCTACCGGCGCGCAGCGGGACATCCGCTCTTCCGTGAGCCGGAGGAGACCGTCCTCCCTCCCGCGGCGATGGTGAACGTGGACTACGAGCGTGTCCTCGTGCCGGTGAACGGGACGCACCTGAGCGACGAGATGATGGTCCTCGCCTGCCAGCTGGCGACGGAGAAAGGCGCCACCGTCGACGTGGTATACGTCGTCGAGGTGCCCATGAACCTGCCGATGGACGCGCCGATGGCTCGGGAGCGGGAGCGCGGTAGACGGGTCCTGGACGTCGCCATGGCCGTCGCGGCGGAGTTCGGGGTGGAGGCGTGGCCACATCTGATCCCGGCCCGACGCGCGGGGCGCGCGATCGTGGAGACGGCCGAGGAATGGGATTGCGACGTCGTCGTGATCGGCTCGCCGCGCAAACTGCGCAGCGACGCGCGACTCGTCGGAGCCACGGTGGAGTACGTGATGCGCAACGCGCCCGGCGAGGTGCTGCTGAACCTGGTGCCGCACGACTATCCCATGGAGAGCAGCGTCGACCAGCAGGCCGGGCCGGACGCCGAGGGCGCCGGGCAGGCGAGACGGGAGTGAGCAGCCGATGTACGTGATCATCGCCGGGTGCGGCCGGGTCGGTTCCCGCATGGCGAGACGGTTGAGCGACGAGCGGCACGACGTCGTCGTCATCGACGAGGACGCCGGGTCGTTCCGGCTCCTCGGCGAGCGCTTCAAGGGCCACCGGGTGGTCGGCTCCGCGATCGACTGGGACGTTCTGATGGAGGCCGGCATCGAGGGCGCGGACGCGGTCGCCGCGACGACCCGCGGAGACAACACCAACCTCATCTGCGCCCTGATCGCGGCGCGCGCGTTCGAGGTCCCCTGCTCGGTCGCCCGGGTCTACGATCCGCACCGGGCGGCGGCGTTCGCGGCGCTGGGCGTGCGCACCGTCTGTCCCACGGAGGACGCGAGCCGGTCGATGCTCGACGCCGTCCTCGCCTGTCCGGCGGCGGAAGAGGAGTGACGGTGTACGTCGTCGTCGTCGGCGCGGGCAAGGTCGGTCTCAATGTGGCCCGGAGCCTCGCGCAGCTGGGACACGAGTTCATGCTCATCGAGCGGCGCCGCGGACGTTACGACCTCCTCTTCGACGAGCTCGAGGAGACGCTCCTCTACGGAGACGGCACCGAGATGCGGATCCTCGAGGAGGCGGGGATCGAGCGTGCGGACCTGGTGGTGGCGGTCACCGGCAGCGACGAGGACAACCTGGTCGTCGCGCAGCTGACCAAGCACGTGTACAAGGTGCCCAAGGTCGTGGCCCGCGTCAACAACCCCGCCAACCACAGGACCTTCGACCTGCTCGACGTCGACGCCACCGTGAACGCGTCGTCGATGATCATCTCGATGATCGAGCACGAGCTGCCCCAGCACCAGTTCGTCCCCCTGCTTTCCTTGCGCAAGGAGAACGTGGAACTGGTGGAGATCGAGGTCAACGACGACTCGCCGGCCGCGCACCTTCCCGTGGGTGACCTCCGACTCCCCGAGGGCATCCTGCCGGCGACCATCCTGCGCGGCGACAGAGCCATCGTGGCCAGAAGCGCCGAGACGCTCCTGCCCGGAGACCAGTTGCTCTGCCTGCTCCCCCCGGATCGGGAGACGGACCTCATCCGCGCGCTGCTCCCCGGTCGCCGGCCGGAGGACGTGCAGGCTGAGGCCGGCCGCGACATCCTCGGGACGTGAACGACGTGGGCGCACGTGAAGGGAGCAGCCTGTGCAGGTGATCGTCGTCGGGACGGGGACACTCGGCCTCAACGTCGCGCGTCGCCTCTCCGAGGAACGCAACGACGTGGTGATGGTCGGTGAGGACGAGGCCGCTTTGCGGCAGGCGCAGGATGCGCTCGACGTCGGCATCGTGGTCGGCAAGGGGAGCGCCCCCTCGGTCCTGCTCGAGGCCGGGCTGGCCGCGGCGGACATCATCGTCGCGGTCACGCCCAACGACGAGACCAACATCGTCGCCTGCCTCATCGCCGAGACGGTCCGTGCGCAGATCGTGCGCGTGGCACGCATCCACGACCCGGCGTACCTCGGCGAAGAGGGCATCATCGACAAGAGCGCCCTGCACATCGACCTCGTCATCAGCCCGGAGGAGGAGGTCGCGGACGCCGTGGCCGCTCTGGCGCGGGTCCCGGGCGCGACCGACGTCCTCGAGTTCGCGGGCGGCAAGGTCCTGGCGGTCGGCGCGGCGGTCGACGCCCGCTCGCCCCTGATCGGCAAGCCGCTGGCGGACCTCAAACGGCGCACCGGAGAGCCGCTGCTCATCGCCGGCGTCTACCGCGAGGAGACGGTGAGCGCGCCGAGCCGCGACATCCGCGTGGAGGAGGGCGACGTACTCTTCCTCGTGAGCGGCCGGCCGGCGGTGCGGCGCGCCCTGACCGGCCTGGGCAAGCGCTGGGCCCGCACCCGCAACGTCCTCATCGCCGGCGGCGGTCGCGAGGGCGTCGCCATCGCGCGCCGGCTCTCCGCCGCCGGCGTCCACACCAAGATCATCGATCGCGATGCGGCCGTCTGCGACAGGATCTCACAGCTGCTCGACGACACCCTCGTCCTCCATGGCGACGCCATGGACGAACGCCTGTTGGCCGACGAAGGGGGAGCCCGCGCGGACATCGTGATCGCCGCCCTCGGCGACGAGAACGACAACCTCTTCACCGCGTTACAGGCGCGGCGTCTCGGAGCCAGACGTGTCGCCGCGCTCATCGACTCGCCGGAGAGGATGCCGTTCGCGTCCACGATCGGGGTGGACATCGTGTTGAGCCCGCTGGCGACGTCCCTGAGCCCGATTCTGCAACTCGTACGCCGCGGCGACATCGTGGCCGTACGCACGCTCCGCGAGAGCCTCGTGGAGGGCATCGAGTTCGTGGCCAGGGAAGGAGCCGGGATCGTGGGCCTGCCGCTCGCGCTCCTGCACATGCCGCACGGCTCGCTGGTCGGTGCGCTGGTCCGCGACGACGAGGTCATCATCCCGGACGGAAGCACCGTGGTCCAGGTCGGCGACCGGGTCGTCCTCTTCGCGCGCCCCGTGCTCATCCCCCGCATGCAGCGGCTGCTGGCCCCGGGATGACGGATCATCCGACGTGACGCCGCCCGCTCCGACGATCCCCCGCGTCGCCCGCCGCCCCGCTCCGGGGCTGTTCGCCGGCGTAAGGAGGGTCGGCTTCCTGCTCAGCGCGCTCCTGCTCGTGGTGTCCTTCACCCTCGCCGCCCCTCTGGCCGTGGGGGTCGTCTACGGCGAGACGCAAGTGATCGGCGCCTTCGCCACAGCGCTCTTCGCGGGCGTGGCCATCGGGGCGAGCGGGGTGTTCCTGCTGCGGACCGACATGAAGAGCGTCTCCCGACGCGAAGGGTTCGCCGTCGTCGCCCTCGGCTGGGCCATGATCTGCCTGTTCGGGTCCGTGCCGTACATGCTCGCCGGCTCTCTGGGGCCCGTGGACGCCTGGTTCGAGAGCACCAGCGGCTTCACGACCACCGGTGCGAGCGTCGTGTCGGTGCCGGAGAGCCTGCCGCACGGCATCCTCTTCTGGCGCTCCATGTCGCAATGGCTCGGCGGGATGGGCTTCGTCGTCCTGTACGTGGCCCTCTTCCCGCTGCTCGGCGTCGGCGCGGCGAGGCTGTACCGCGCCGAGGTGCCGGGACTGGAGGCCGTCCGCCTGCGTCCCCGCATCAGCAGCTCGGCCGGGGTGCTCTGGCTCATGTACCTCCTCATCTCGGTCGTCCTGCTGTCGCTCTTCGTGCTCGGCGGCATGGACCTGTTCGCCGCCGCGTGCAGCATGTTCGCGGTGCTGGGCACCGGCGGGTTCGCGATCTCGGGCGCCGGCGCCCAGATCGGCGACAGCACCTACCTCCTGTGGGTGCACATCGTCTTCATGTGGATCTGCGCCACCAGTTTCTCGTTGCACTGGGCGGTCATCACCGGCAAGCCCGGCAAGCTGTGGCGCAACTCCGAGTGGCGCTTCTTCAGCGGCACGCTGGCGATCTCCACGCTCCTCGTCTGCGCCCTGCTCTGGGCGACCAGCGACACCTCGTTCACCCGCGCCCTCAACGATGCCGCCTTCATGGTCGTGTCCACCGGGACGAGCACCGGTCTGCCGCTGGTCGACTACGAACGCTGGGTACCGGCGGCCCAGCTCATCCTGCTGCTCCTCATGTTCATGGGCGGCTGCGCCGGATCCACCGCCGGCGGCATGAAGGTCGTGCGTGTGCAGCTCTTCCTCAAGCACACGCTGCACAGCGGGCTGCACACACTGCACCCTGGTGCCGTCACCGCGCCCCATCTCGCCGGACGGCCGGTCTCACAGCAGACGATGCGCTCCGTCTTCAGCTTCCTGGGCCTGTTCATGATCGTCTTCGTCGCCGGCACGGCCGCCGTC
Organism: Actinomycetota bacterium; assembly: GCA_012719015.1. GTDB lineage: Bacteria > Actinomycetota > Thermoleophilia > UBA2241 > UBA2241 > CAIXSE01. Next base: position 209 of record JAAYBE010000304.1, on the reverse strand, counting down.
TCCCTCATCACCGGGATGGACATCCTCTCCTCGCTGTCGGCCAGCATCGGCATGCTGAGCAGCAACGGCGCCGGTCTCGAGGACGTGGGCCCGTTCGACAACTACGCCTGGATCGCGGCGCCCGGCAAACTCGTCCTGACCTTCCTCATGGTGGTGGGCAGGCTCGAGCTCTACACCGTCCTGATCCTGTTCACGCCGGGCTTCTGGCG
>JAAYBE010000303.1 GCA_012719015.1 Actinomycetota bacterium | reverse complement strand
GTCGCTGCGCGACGCCGCCCGCCGGGTGTTCCCCCACACCGACGTCCTGGCTGACGGGACGACCCTGAGCGCGTCGGCCTCGGCCTGACGTCCCCGACCGGCGGAACGACCCGTCCGAGGCCGCCCATGATCCACCTTCGCGACAGACGCTTCCTCGCCGTCGGGACCGTGGTCGCTGCGCTCGTGGTCTTCGTGCTCCCGGGCTTCCTCGCCTTCCGCTACACCGCTCCGGGACAACGCGGGCAGTACATCACGCGGCCGTGGCGTGGCTGGAGGTTCGCCTATGCCGCCCTGGCGGTGCCCGGCGACTCGGTGCTCAAGACGTCCGGCATGGCGCTGCGCAAAGCCGACTGGATCTACCGGGGCACCGTGATCGACCCCCGCGAGGTCCAGCTGGTGTTCGTGAGCAGCGGGCGACCGTACACCTTCACGCAGTCTGTCGACGGCCGGACGCTGACGACGAGCGTCGTCCCCTCGTACCGCTTCATCTGGCAGGTCCAGGGGGAGGTGGCCACGCTCACAGACGGCGGCGGGATCGTCGTCGCTCTGCTCGACTACCGGAGCGGACGTTTGCTGTACGACGTGCGGGACGACCTCACCGCCGGCGAGATCAGCCCGGTCCCGGACGCGACGGCCTCACCAGATCCGGCGCCATGAGCAGGGCGCACGTCCACGGAGGAGGGAGATGACCCCAGTCGCCACCGCGATCCATGAGTCGGATTGGTTCAAGGCGCTCATCTACGTCGTCATCGCGGTGGTCGTCGCACGCGTCGTGGACTACGCCCTCGCCCGCCGCGACCGGGCCATGTTGAAGCTCCTCGGGAAGACCCCCGACCGGGCCGACCGCACCCGCTACGTGATGATCCGTCGCCTCGTCTTCTTCGGCATCGTGTTCGTGGGCGCGGGGATCGCGCTCGTCCAGATCCCGCAGGTCGACACGCTGGCGCGAGCGATGCTCGCCTCGGCAGCGATCGTCGCCGGCGTGATCGGCATCGCCGCGCGCGCGCCGATCGCCAATCTCGTGAGCGGCGTCATGATCGCCTTCTCGCAGCCGGTCCGGCTCAACGACTTCATCAGCGTGGACGGCGAGTTCGGCACCGTCGAGAAGATCTCGCTCTTGTACACCCATATCCGCAGCCCCGACGGACGTCGGGTGGTCCTCCCCAACGAGGCCTTCGCCATGAAGGCGGTCCACAACTACTCCATGGACTCGTCCGGCTGCGCGATCACCGTGGACCTTGCACTCCCGCTCGGCGCCGATGTCGAGCGCATCATGCAGACCATGCGCGAGGTCGGCGAGACACTGGCGCCGGCGCCGGCGGGTACGAAGGCCGGCGTGGAACTGGCGGACGTCTCCGGCGTCGGCACACTCCTCCGCCTGCACGTCTGGGCGGCCGATCCGCTGCACCGGCGCGAGATCGCGAGCGATGTGCGCCTGGCGCTCCTCCGTCGCCTCACGGCTGACGGCCTCGTCGGCGCGGAGGAGGACGGTGCAGATCCCTGAGGCCCCGGGCGTCGCCGGACGCACCGGCGTGACGTCGACGGACCGCCCGAGCCGCGCTGCGACGCGACGCCCGTTCAGGGACGCCATCGCCGTCGCCGCCGGCAGCAGAGCGTTCATCTTCGCGGTCGCGTTCGCGTCGGCTGCGCTGATCGGCATCGGCGACCTGCCCGTGGGATGGCGGTTCCCGGTACGCGCCGAGGTGTTCTCCGGCTGGCTGGGCTCCCTCTTCAATCCCTGGGCGCACTGGGACGGCGTCTGGTACATCAAGATCGCCACCAGCGGCTACGCGGACGCAGACGGCAGCACGGCGTTCTTCCCCCTGTTCCCCATGCTGGTCCGTTACCTCGGCGTGCTGCTCAACGGCAACCTCCTGCTCACCGGCATCATCATCTCGCTCCTGTGTTACGCCGGCAGCGTCTGGCTGCTCTGGCGCCTCGTGCGACAGGATTTCGACGAGGAGATCGCCGGGCGGGCGGTCGTCTACCTGGCCGTCGGCCCCTTGTCGTTCTTCCTGCAGGCCGTGTACACGGAGTCGCTGTTCCTCCTGCTGACGCTCGCCTGCTTCGTGTTCGCGCGCGAGGGCCGCTGGCGCCTCGCGGGCATCATGGGCCTGCTCGCGACTCTCACACGCAGCACAGGCGTGCTGCTGCTCGTCCCCATGGCCTACTACTACTATGACCGGTGCGGATGGCGACTGAGGAAGACGGACTCGCACGTGGCCAATCTGCTGATGGTGTTCGAGGGCCTGTTGGTGTGGATGACGTACCTCGCGCTGGCGTTCGGCAAGCCTCTCGCGTTCTCCAGCGCCCAGGCGCAGTGGGAGCGCAGCCTCGGCGCCCCGAACTACACCGTCACCAAAGCGGTCGCAGCGACGGTCTGGGGGCTCCGCAAGGTGATCTC
>JAAYBE010000037.1 GCA_012719015.1 Actinomycetota bacterium | reverse complement strand
TCGAGCGGGTCGCTCAGCGCCCGCAGGGTCGGGATCTCCCTGACCGCGCGAGCGGGGTCGAGGTACAGGCGCAGGACGGCGTCGAGCGCGGCCAGGTCGAGCTTGTCGATGCGGAGCGCCCTCGCCAGGGGATGACGGCGCATCGCCTCGATCACGGCGGTCCGGCCGACGGCGACTCCGGCCTGCGGCCCGCCGAGGAGCTTGTCGCCACTGAACGTGACCACGTCGCAGCCGGCCGCGACGCTCTCCGCCAGCGCGGGCTCCTCCGCGAACAGCTCGATGTCGGCCAGCGCGCCGCTGCCGAGATCGTCGATCAGCACGGCGTCGCGGTCGTGCGCCAGGAGAGCCAGCTCCTCGAGCGTGGGCTCCGCCGTGAAGCCGACGATCCGGTAGTTGCTCGTGTGCACCCGCAGCACCGCGCGGGTCGACTCCGTCCAGGCGGCCTCGAAGTCCCGCAGGTAGGTGCGGTTGGTGGTCCCCACCTCGACCAGTCGGGCGCCGCTCTCGCGCAGGATGTCGGGGATGCGGAAGCCGTCGCCGATCTCGACCAGCTGGCCGCGGGCGACGAGGACCTCCCCGCCGCGCGCCGTGGCGGCCAGCGCCAGCAGCACCGCCGCGGCGTTGTTGTTGACGACCAGGGCATCCTCCGCGCCCGTGACGGAGCAGAGGACGTCGTGGACGTGGTCCTGGCGCGAGGCGCGCTCACCGCGCGTCAGGCTGTACTCCAGGTCCGTGTAGCCGGAGGCGGCGTTCACGACGGCGGCCACCGCCGGCGCGGGCAGCGAGGCGCGGCCGAGATTGGTGTGCACCACCACGCCGGTCGCGTTGACGACGCGGCGCAGCGACGGCGTCACCGCCGCGTCGAGCAGCCGCTCCACCCAGGGCACGAGAGCGGCCGGGGCGAGGTCTCCGGCCTCTTCGGCCGCCTGGTCGCCCCCGGCCACGATCTCCGCGCGCAGCCGGTCGATCACGGCGCGCACGGCGTCGACCACCAGAGTGCGGGGATACCGCGCCAGGAGGTCCTCCATGGCCGGCTCGCGCAGCACCTCGTCGACGGCCGCCAGCGCGCGCAGCCGTTCCCGGCGGCCGTCGGCCGCGCCGTCACCGGCGTCGACTCTGCCCTTGTTCCTGCTCATCATGCCTCTCCGGACCCCTGCGTCAGACTGACCGTGGCGCCCCGCGCCGCCGCACTCCGGCGAGGACCACCGCGAACGCTACCACGCCGAAGGCGAACCATCGGTCGGTACTCGCGAACCCGGACCCGTCCAGCCAGCCTGGAGGAGCCCGCCACACGTAGACCATGCCGATCAGAGCCAGGCCCCAGACGCCCTGTGTCACCGTCCAGAAGACGTGGCCGGAGTCCTCACGGAACCCGTGCGCCGTGGCCCAGGACCCGCCGGCGGCGACCGCCAGGGAGGCCGCCCCGATCAGCACCGCCAGGAAGAGCTCCCGGACCAGATCCATCGTCGAGAGGCCCTGGACCGCCCGCCAGAACGGCTGCCCGCTGCCCAATCCGAACACCATGATCAGCACCCAGGCGACGACGCCGATGAGCCCCAGCACGGCCACGATCAGGAACGGGACGACCGAGAGCGCGCGCACGAAGGCGTCCGCGCCGGTGTATCTGCGCCCTCCCG
>JAAYBE010000302.1 GCA_012719015.1 Actinomycetota bacterium | reverse complement strand
CGGCCGGGCCCCCGTGCAGAGGAGTCATCCCGTGGACGTTGAGAAGCTGCACAACGAGGTGCTGCGCGCCTTCAACGACTCCTGCGTGATCGCGACCAGGCAGTTCAGCGGCGGCGGCTTCCGCCCCCTCGCCGACGCCTACTTCGAGGAGGACACGCGCGAGATCGTGGTGCGCTTCGACCTGCCCGGCATGGCCATGGAGGACATCGAGCTGCTCGTCGACCGGCGCGAGCTGGTGGTGCGCGGCGAGCGCGCCTTCCAGACCCGGGAGGGTCGTATCTACCAGCAGGTGGAGATGGACTACGGCCCCTTCGAGCGCCGCGTCCGCCTCATGGTCGACGTCGACCCGGAGGTCACCACGGCGATCTACGAGGCCGGCATCCTCGAGGTGCGGCTCATCCTGACGCCGCAGGAGAAGGGCGCCCGCAAGATCGACATCACGACCGGGGGAGGCGAGCAATGAGCGATCCGCAGGAGCCCCGGCCGTCCGCGGAGGAGAACCAGGCGCAGGACATCCCCGAGATCCTGCCGGTGTTGCCGCTGCGCGACACGGTGGTGTTCCCGGACACGATGATCCCGCTGACCATCGGCCAGGAGCGCAGCATCAAGCTCATCGACGACGTGCTCGCCGGCGACCGCCTGCTGGCCATGGTCGCGAGCAAGGACGCAGAGGTGGAGACGCCGGGGCCGGACCTGCTGTATCCGGTCGGCACCGTCGGGCTGGCGCACAAGATGATCAAGCTGCCCGACGGTACCATGCGCATCCTGGTGCAGGGCCTGCAGCGTGTGCGCGTGGCGGAGTTCGTGCGCGAAGAGCCCTACCTGATGGCGCGCATCGAGAAGATCGAGGACGAGGCCAGGGAGTCGCGCGAGGTCGACGCCCTGCGCGCCAGCCTGCTCAGCGTGTTCGGCAAGATCGTGGCGCTCGTCTCCTACCTGCCGGAGGAGCTCGAGATGGCGGCCGCCAACGTGGAGGAGCCGGGGCCGCTCACCTTCCTCATCGCCAGCACCATGCGCATCAAGGCCGAGGACAAGCAGGACCTGCTCGAGGAGGACGACGTCGAGCAGCGCATGCGCAAGCTCATCGGCATCCTGACCCGCGAGCTCGACGTGCTGGAGCTGGGCTCGAAGATCCAGAGCGACGTGCGCGGCGAGATCGACAAGAGCCAGCGCGAGTACTTCCTGCGCCAGCAGCTCAAGGCCATCCAGCAGGAGCTGGGCGAGACCGACGAGCAGGAGGCGGAGGTCAACGAACTGCGCCGCAAGATCGAGGAGCTCGCGCTCCCGGAGGAGGTCGGCAAGGCGGCCCGGCGCGAGCTCGACCGGCTCACCAAGATCTCGCCGCAGAGCGCCGAGTACCCGGTCATCCGCACCTACCTCGACTGGATCATCACCCTGCCCTGGAGCGAGAGCAGCGAGGACAACCTCGACGTGAAGCATGCCCGCGAGATCCTCGACCGCGACCACTACGACCTCGACAAGGTCAAGGACCGCATCCTCGAGTTCCTCGCCGTGCGCAAGCTCAAGGACGACCTGCACGGCCCGATCCTCTGCTTCGTCGGCCCGCCCGGCGTGGGCAAGACCAGCCTCGGTCACAGCATCGCCGAGGCCATGGGCCGCAAGTTCGAGCGCATCAGCGTCGGGGGTGTGCGCGACGAGGCCGAGATCCGCGGGCATCGCCGCACGTACGTGGGCGCGATGCCGGGCATCATCATCCGCGCCATGCGCGACGCCGGCACCAACAACCCGCTGTTCATGATCGACGAGATCGACAAGATGGG
>JAAYBE010000301.1 GCA_012719015.1 Actinomycetota bacterium | reverse complement strand
CGTGCGCAGCTCCGCGAGCGGAAGGGAAATGCCCTCCAGGAGCGCCGTGACGGCCTCGGGGGTGATGGGGACCGCCTCGGCGCCGCAGTCGCCGCAGACGAGGCCGCCGCGGGCGGCGGAGAAACCCAGGATCCGCCCGCCTGACCCGCACGCCGCACACTGGTCGAGGACCGGCAGATAGCCGGCCTCGTGGAGCAGCTTGAGCAACACGCCCAGCACGAGCGGCGACTGCACGGCACGGCCGGCGAAGCCCCTGTCCATCTGCCGCAGGCTGTTGCGCAGCAGCGCGAACACGCGGACCTCGGGTTCGTGCTGAGGGGTCAGGCCGGCGGCGGCCTCGCAGACGATCGCCGCCGCTGTGAGGCCCTCGCGGTCGGACCGCAGGTGTGCGAACACGTCGACCAGCTGCGCCTGCGTGACGGTGTAGAGCGAGCGGCCGGGGTGCAGCAGCAGGTCGACGACGTTGAACGGCTCCAGACGCCCGCCCCAGCGCGAGGTCGTCTTGCGCACGCCTTTGACGACGGCGTCCGCGCGGCCGAGCTCGCGCGTGAAGAGGCGGACGATGCGGTCCGCCTCGCCCAGCGGACGGGAACCGAGCACGACCGCCCGCGCCTTCTCCGCGCGGGCCATCAGCCGCTCCCTCTGCCGCGCCGACGCGCATGGACCACCCGTGGCACGCCGGAGAGGTCGTGGCGCAGTCCCGGCGGCTCGTACGCGCCGGCCGCGCCCACGATGTCGACCACCGCTCCGGCCTGTCCGACGCCGACCTCCAGCGCCAGAACGCCGCCGGGACGCAACAGCAGCGCCGCGCCCGGCACGAGACGACGGTACAGGTCCAACCCGTCGGCGCCCCCGTGCAGCGCTCTTCGCGGCTCGTACTCCCGGACGTTGGGCTCGAGCGCCGCGTACTCGTCGGCGGGGATGTACGGCGGGTTGCTGACCACGAGGTCGAACGGTCGCTCGCCGACGTCCGCGAACAGGTCGCTGAGCACGAACTCGACGCGACGCGCCAGCCCGAGGCGCGCCGCGTTGCGCCGCGCCACCGCGAGCGCGGCGGGCTCCACGTCGGTGGCGACGACGCGCACGAAGGGGTCCTCGGCCGCCAGCGCCAGCGCCACGCAGCCGGACCCCGTGCCCACGTCCAGGGCCAGCGGCTCGTCCTCCGGACCGGGGCCGGCGAGCGGCATCGCCCGGAGCGCCTCCAGCGCCACGTCGACCAGGGTCTCGGTCTCCGGGCGGGGGATGAGCACCCCGGGCGTCACCTCGAGCTCGATGGTGCGGAACGCGCGACGACCGAGGATGTACGCCACCGGTTCGTGCGCGAGGCGGCGACGCAAGAGCCCCTCGAACGTCGCCGCCTCCTCGTGCGTCGGCACGCGCGCCGGGTCACGGAACAGCTCCGCGCGCCCGACGCCGAGCGCCTCGGCCAGCAGCAGCTCGGCGTCCAGCCGCGGCGAGCGTGACCCGTTCTCGCGCAACGAGACCGTCGCCTGCGACAACATGTCGCCGACGCTCCGGGCGGCAGTCACGCCGTCACCTCGCGGATCGGTCTCCGGTCGGCCCGATCGTGACCGCGGAGCGTCGACACGTCAGGCACCGGCGCCGGGGACGACGGGGACGGACCGCTCCGTGCGAACGGCACTCACTCCTCCCCGGCGGCCGCCAGCTGCCGGCGGCGGTCCTCCGCGGCGAGCGCCTCGGTGAACTCGTCGAGATCGCCCTCGAGGACGCCGTCGATGCGGTGCGTGGTGAGCCCGATGCGGTGGTCGGTCACCCTGCTCTGCGAGAAGTTGTAGGTACGGATCTTCTGGGCACG
>JAAYBE010000300.1 GCA_012719015.1 Actinomycetota bacterium | reverse complement strand
GCCCTCATGATCGGCCTCGCCATGGTCGTCTTCGTCGCGGTGTTCGCACAGGCGATGAAGGGCTCCTTCTCAGGCGCCATCACCGAGTCCACGCGTGCCGACCTCGTGGCACAGGACCGGAGCGCCTTCCTCACAGTGCCGCAGAAGACCGTACGCGGTCTGGAAAACATCGCCGGCGTGAAGGCGGCGGCCGGCGTCGCCTGGGCACAGCTCCAGGTCGAAGGCGGTGACGTCATGAGCGCCTATGCGGTCGATCCCGCCGTCTGGCCCGGGGTGTGGGGCCACGACTGGCGCGGCGGCGTCAGCGACGACCTGTTCGCCCGCCTCGACGCGCACAGCGTGATCCTCGAGGAGAGCTCGCCCTTGGCGACCACCGTCCACGTGGGTGACCGGATCGGCGTCACGAGCCAGGCGGGGAAGACGGCCAAGCTCCGGGTGCTCGGCTTCTACCGCGACCAGATGGCATTCACGGGCATGGTGACGAGCCTCGACGCCTTCACCCAGATGGGCGTCCCGACGGCTGCGGGAATGATCCTCGTGCGCAGCGACGGCAGCCCGGGTGCCCAGGACGCCGTCCGGACGGCGCTGGCCGAGCATCCGACCCTGAAGGTCCAGACCAAGGACGAGTACCTCGGCACCGTCAACCGGCAGGTCGACCAGATCCTGATGATGTTCTACGGCCTGCTCGCCATGAGCGTGGTCATCTCGATCTTCGGTATCGTCAACACGCTGGTGCTGAGCGTGCACGAGCGGACGCGCGAGATCGGCATGCTACGCGCCATCGGGGCCACGCGGAGACAGCTCCGCCAGATGGTGCGCTACGAGAGCGTGATCACCGCCGTCATCGGCGGGGTGCTCGGCACGCTGGTCGGCATCGCCATGGCCTACGTGATCGTCACCCAGCTCGGCGGCGACGGCCTCGAGTTCAGCCTGCCGTGGCTGCAGCTGGGCGTGTTCTTCGTGCTCGCGGTGCTGGTCGGAGTGGTCGCCGCGGTGCTCCCGGCGCGCCGCGCCGCGGGCGTCCGGATCCTGGAGGCGATCCAGTACGAGTGAACGGACGCTCCATGAGGACGGCGTCGCCGCTGACTCCCATCGGCGGCACGCCACACGAGTACAGCGTCGCCCAGTTCGCGGCGTCGCAGAAACGAGAGAGGGCCGGGGCGGCGGATGACGCCCCGGCCCTCCTCACCACGGGCTCCCGCGCAGAACGCCCTGCCGCTTGTCACGTCTGGTCCGACCGCGTCGCTGCGCCGTCGTCCTCCTGGGCCGGCGACCGGACGGCTTCCTGACACGCACATCCGGCACGACCGGAGCCCGGGGGCGCGCGGACCGCATCAGACGCGCGGTGTGCCGCCTCCGTGATCCGTCAATCCTCCGCGTGTTCGCGCAGGTCGACGTCGCCGCCGGACGCGACCTCGATCTCGCCTGCGGCTACGCGCCAGACGATCTCGGCGACGCGCTCCGGCGGCATGCCTTGCATGTCGTTCATGCGCGTCGCCGTCACGGTCGGATGCACACTGAGGATCCGCTTGTCCGGATGCTCGAGGGCCAGCGCCTTGACGAAGCCGCGCAGGCCCCACTTGCTGG
>JAAYBE010000036.1 GCA_012719015.1 Actinomycetota bacterium | reverse complement strand
GCGCCGTTCGACCTCTTCATGGCGTCCATCGGTACGTGCGCCGGCATCTATGCTCTGGGGTTCATGCAGCAGCGCGGGATCGATCCGACGGGCTCCAGCATCACCATGTCGTCGCAGACCGACCCCACGATCGGGTTGATCACGAGGATAGACCTGGACCTCAAGCTGCCCGAGGGCTTTCCTGAGAAGTACAAAGCCGCGGTCGTCAACGCCATGAACCTGTGCGCGGTGAAGAAGCATCTGCAGCGGCCGCCCGAGTTCCAGATCACCACGTCCGATGCCTGAGATGACCGTCCCGTTCGATCCGGCGCATGCGGAGGGCCTGGAAGATCCGCAGCGGCTCGCGGCGCTTCCGCAGGCCGCCGTCGTCGCGCTGCTGCGGCTCGAGGGGGCGGAGACCGTCGTGGATTACGGCGCCGGCACCGGCATCTACACCGTCGCGGTGGCCGCAGCGGTGCCGGACGGCCGGGTCGTGGCGGTGGAGGCGCTGCCGCGGCTGGCCGAGCTCTTCCGTCTCAGATTGACGACCGGACTGACCGACCGGGTCGCCCTGGTCGAGACGAGCGACAACATCGTGCCGCTCGACGACGGGGAGGCCGACCGTGTCCTGATGGTCGACGTACTGCACCACCTCCATGACCAGCCCGATGCTCTGGAGGAGGTGCTGCGCGTGTTGCGGCCCGGCGGTCTCTTCGTGGTGGTCGACTGGGGCGACCAGGAGCGGCCGATCGGCCCTTCACCCGGTCACGCACTCGGCCTGGACGCCGTGCGAGGCATCGTGGACCGTATGGGCCTCGACGTAGTTGAAGCGCACGCGCCCGGCGCGCTTCTTCGGCATCATCTGGCCGTCGTCGCCCGGAAGCGCTGAGAGCGCGAGTGCGGCGCCGTGGCGAGGGGGCTCAGTGTCGGCAGGCGCCCTCGAGGTCCACGACCGGCAGGTCGCCCTGCAGGTAGGCGTCGACCGCCGTCCTCACGTCCGCTCCGACCCCGGAGTGGACCGCGATGCCCACCTGGTTGAAGCCCAGGAGCGGTCTGCCGCCGATCCCGTCGACCACGATGGCGTCGACCATGTGCTCCGCCAGAGCCATGACCGGGGCCATGCAGCCGCCCTCAGTGTGCGGCGCGTTGGTGAGCACCTGCACCTCGCCGACCGCGCCGTCCTGAAGATCGACGATGGTGAAGCACTCGCAGCGGCCGAAGTGCCCCGACCGACGCGCGTCGAGGCCGCCGGGCGATTCCGAAGGGACGGCGATGCGGATCTTGCTGGTGTGGTCGCTCATTCTCTCTCCGTTCATGATCGTGTGGTGAGGGTCACGCGCGGGACCCGTGTCTGCCGCCGGGCCCCTGGCCGCGACCGCCGCCGCGTCCCGGGCCGCGGCCGCTCTCACAGGGCTCTCGGCCAGGGCCCCGACCTCGGCCGCGCCCGCCGCGGCCGTCCCCAGGGCCCCAGCAGAGCCCGACGTCGGTGGCGCCGCACTCGGGACAGGCCGTCGCCGTCTCGTCGCCGGTGGTCGTCCATCGAGCCTGGCAGGCGTGACAGCGCATGCGCCGCGGCTCCACCCGGTACTGGCCGCCGTCGATGAGGATGGCCTTGCCGCCGACCAGCGCCTCTGCGACCCGCGTGCGGCCCCGCTCGAGCACCCGCCCGACCGTCTGACGCGAGACGCCCATGACCTCGGCGGCCTGTTCGTGCGTCAGGCCCTCAAGGTCCACGAGCCTGAGGGCCTCGAGCTCGTCCACGCCGAGACGAAGCTGCTCGAGATCGCGCACCGGCACGCCGGCGGGCTTGAACAGCGTGACGCGCGGCACGCCCGAGACGGTGCGCTCGATAGGCGGTCTAGGCATGCGTCAGCTCACAGGTTCCTAGCATATGCTCAGGATAATCGGGCCGGAGGTCGCCATCAAACCGCCTCCTGGCCCCCTGCCGGCCTGACTTCCGTGACCGTTGACGGATCGAGGTCGATCACCTGCTCGGCCTCCCGCTCCCCGGACGGCAGCGGTCGCGCCGGCGACATGCCGACGGGCAGCTCACCGGGAGCGGGAGGATCGGCGCGAAGATAGGCGGCGCCGAGTCGTCGCAGTGCGGCCTGTCGGCTCACGGCCATACGGATGGCGGCGCGTCGCAACATGGGCCGTGTGAGCCCCTCGCGGTCACGCATGTCCTGCGCCACGTAGGCACCCGCGGCGATCACGGCCCGCATGGCCGTGCGTGCCGCGAGAGTCGTCTCGTCCGACGGAGCGACGGCGCGTCCCCTCCCCGGCCGCGACGCCCGGCCGGCTCCCGGTGTGTCACAGAGTGCGGACCCGCGCCGGCGGTTGCGGCGCGGTCTCATCCCTCGGGCTTCCATACGGTCTCACCCCTTCCTCCGGCTCGTGCACGACCGGACCTGTGCGAGGACCGTCTCGTCACGACCAGTGACCCGCCACGGTCGGCGTCGTGACGACCGGGAGCTCCTGCGCCTTGTACCTGCGCAGCGCCTCGCGGGCGGTGACGCCGTTACCGGCCTGATAGACGCTCACGCCCGCCGCGGCCAGCGTCCGGTGCGCGTTCGGCCCGACGTTACCCGTGATCACGGCGCCGACCCCCTGGTCCGCGACGATGGTGCCCGCCTGGACGCCGGCGCCGCCGCCGGCATCCGCGTTCGCCCGGTTGTCGACCGCGGTCCACTCCTCTGATTCCGGGTCCACGATGATGAACCAGGCCGCCCTGCCGAAACGGGGATCGACCAGGGCGTCGATGTCGTTGTCCTGAGTGGTGATCGCCACTTTCATGACTCCTCCTCGATGGGTCGTGTTGGGTCCGCGGCGGCGTAGAACACGTCGCCGTCGTGGTCGACGCGTTGAGCCGCGCCGTTCTCCACGAGCGCGGTGAGCGTCTTGAGGGCAGCGTTCCGATGGGCTCCGATCCCGGTCGCCACGTCCGTCACGGTGCACGGTCTCCGCGCGATCAGGGCCAGGACGGCCGCGGCCGTCGCCTGCTGGTCGTGGTCGGCCTGCGGTGCGCCCGCGATGACCTCCGCCTGCGGAGTGAAGAGAGCGGCGAGATCGGCGAGCCGCCCCGGCGAGACTGGCCTGGCGGTCTGTTCGGCCGGCGGGCGGACCACCGTGTTCAACTGGATCCTGTCCGGCGCGAGCCGGGCGGCGTGCCGCGCCAGTCTCTCCACCATGGACACGGTCCCCGTGACTCCGTCGAGCAGCATGACTTCGAGCCAGATCTGACCTCCGTACGAGGAGCGGAAGTCGGCGATGCCGTCGACGAAGGCGGCGAAGTCCAGGTCCTCGTGCGGACGGTTGACGGCGCGGTAGGTGACGTCGTCGACCGCATCGAGCGAGGGGAGCACCACGTCGGCGTGAGCCAGCTCGCGCTGGACGTCAGGGCGGCCGAGCAGCGAGCCGTTCGTGATGACGAACACGGGCACGGTGGTCATCGCCTTGATGCCGTCGATCACCAGGTCGAGCCCTGTGCAGAGCGTCGGCTCTCCGGAGCCGGCCAGGGTGATCACATCGGGCCGGGTGTCGAGACGGGAGCGTATCTCGCGGAGCACGTGTGCCGGCTCGACCCACGGTCGGCGCGTCGTCGTCCTGTCGGTCGTCGGGCCGAGCTGGCAGTAGACGCAGTCGTGCGTGCAGGTCTTGAACGGTACGAGGTCCACCCCCAGGGAGCGGCCCAGTCGCCGAGACGGGACTGGTCCGTACACCAAGGGGGCTGCGTCGTGACCGCTGTGTGGGCGATCGCGCCCCCCACCGGCATCGGAGGCGTCCGGCGCCCGGCCGGAGCCGGGATCGACGACGTCCGTCTGCGGCTCTCTCGGCTCAGGCATGGCTGACGTCGCCCTCCTCCGTGACCGCCAGGGCGCGGGCAGTCTCGTTCCACGCCTCTTCGATCGCGGCTGCGGCGCGGCCGCCGTAGGTGACGACGTCCACGCCGGCCACCTGTGCCGCGGTCACGGCGGGGTCGTAGTCGACGGTCCGCGCGAAGAGCGCTCCCTGGGCCAGCACGTCCGCCGTGACCGCCTCGGTGAGCTCCGGGTTGAGATCCGCTTTGTTCACCAGCACCGCGAACGGCAGGCGGAAGCCGCGCACGACCTGCAGCACCCTCTCGAGGTCGTGCCGTCCCGAGACCGTGGGCTCGGTGACCGCGAGCACGAAATGCGCGCCGGTGAGCGACGCGATGACCGGGCACCCGATACCCGGGGCGCCGTCGGCGAGGATGAGCGGGAGTCCCTCCCTCAGCGCCGTCGCACGGGCCTCTTTGCGCACATGGGTGACCAGCTTGCCCGAGTTGTCCTCCGCCACACCGAGACGGGCGTGGACGAGCGGGCCGAAGCGTGTCGTGGAGACCATCCAGACACCGTTGACCACGCTCTCCATGCGTATCGCGTCGGCGGGGCATACCCGCATGCACAACGCGCAGCCTTCACAGGCGATGGTGTCGATCGAGTACTCGTCGTCGGGAGAGCGGGAGACCGCGTCGAAGCGGCAGACCTCTGCACAGCGGCCGCACCCCGTACAGGGATCCGGCTCGATGACCGCGCAGGAGCGGCTGCTGAAATCATGCGGCTCGCCCAGTTCGGGCCGAAGCACGAGGTGCAGGTCGGCCGCATCCACGTCGCAGTCGGCGAGCACGGCTCCCCCGGCGAGCGCGGCGAAAGCCGCCACGACGCTCGTCTTGCCGGTGCCGCCCTTGCCGCTGATCACGACCAGCTCGCGTGGCTCCATCACGGCCTCACCTCCTGGGCGGTCACTGCGTTCACGATGCGGCGCCACATGGACTCGAACAACTGACGCAGCTCCGGGAGGGCGTCCACCAGCAGCTCGCCACGGGAATAGGCCTCGGCGATGCGGCGGTCGTCGGGCAGCTCGAGTACGACCTCGAGGCCCTCCTCCTCGCAGTAGCGCAGCGTCCGGTCGTCACCGACGCCGGCGCGGTTGATGGCGACGACGGCCCGCAGCCCCAGAGCGCGCACCATCTCCACGGCCAGTCGCAGGTCGTTGAGGCCGAAGGGCGTCGGCTCCGTGACCAACACCACCAGGTCGGCCCCACGCACCGACTCGATCACAGGGCAGGAGGTCCCGGGAGGTGCGTCGACGAGTACCACGTCGGCGCCCTCTCTCTCGCCGGCCGCCCTGACCGCCTTGGTCACGGGGACCGGCTTCGCCTCGCCCACCGTCAGGACGCCGGTGACGAGTTCGAAGGATGCACCAGGCCGATCCACTGTGCCGCGCCGGACCTGGCCGGTGGTCCTCGACTCCTCGTGGAGGGCGGACTCCGGACAGAGCAGAGGACACGCGCCACAGGAGTGGCAGAGCTCGGGGAACACGAGGACGGACGACCCGATGACCGTGATCGCGTTGAAGGCGCACACGTCGGCACACACACGACACGCGGTGCAGCGCGCGTCGTCCACCACGGGGATCAGGACGTCCACCGGGGCACTGCTCTCGTCATGCGGATGAAGGAAGAGGTGGCAGTCCGGCTCCTCGACGTCGGCGTCCAGGAGCCGGACTCCATGGCCCTGGTCGGCGAGCAACGCAGCCAGATTGACGGCGAGCGTGGTCTTGCCGGTGCCTCCCTTGCCGCTCGCGACGGCGATGCGCAACATCACGCCGCCTCCAGGGTGAGCGCGCCCTGCGGGCACGCGTCGACACACCGTGCGCAGCCGTCGCAGAGGTCGGCGTCGATCACGGCGACGTCATTGAGTCCGATCGCCCCGCGGGGGCACACGTCGACGCAGGTCCCGCAGCCGCTGCAGGCGTCGGGATCCTCGAGCCGGACCGTCCGGCTTGTCTGATCTCCCGCCCCGCGCGCGGGGGTCACGGTTGAGCCTGCCGGGGTCGCCGGATGACTGAAGAGCGCGTCCGCGGCAGTCGGGGTGGTCCCCGTGGTGAAAGTCGATCTGCGGCCGCTTCCGTCGCGCCGCCGGCGCCTCACGCCGCGGGCGTCCCGGCCGATCACCGGCGGGCTCCCCCGACGGCGCCTGCCGCCGGGGGTCCCCTTGCCGCGCCCTCCCGGGCTCATGGTCACTCGGCCCCCTCGATGCGGTCCAGTCTGGCCAGCACCTCGCCGAGGCGCGTCTCGAGTCGGTCGAGCCGGTCGACCTGTGGCGCACCGGCCTCGCCGGTCGCGTCCATCTGGGCGCGCTGCCATCCGGTCAGTCCGGTGGCGTAGTATTGGTTCCCAAAACCCCGGCCACCGCGGCCGAACCCGGCGCCGCGGCCGTAGCCCAGCCCGCGTCCGTAGCCGAAGCCGCCGCGCCGGTATCCGGGCGTCAGCGGCTGTGCGCCTGCCCCGCTCACACAGGGGCCGCGGCCGCCGCCGGTCATGGGGCCCTGGCCCATCGGGCCTGTACCGTCAAAACCTGGCATGATGCCTCCTCTCGCTCCGCGGCGGAAGACGCCGCGCGCTGGTGGTAATGAGCATACGCTCATAATATACCCGACTGTACGGAATGCAAGCGGGGCGACCACGTCGTGCGCTGCGGCGTAGGATGCGGTCAGACCCGGCGCTTCCGGTGGCCGGCCGGGATGTCGGGTGGCCCCGGTCCGAGATGAAGGAGCTGTCATGTACACGTGTGCCCGGTGCGGGACCACCGCCTGCTGTGAGAGCGAGAGCGGTCCCTTCCCCAAGAACTGCCCCACGCACGACCTCGACCGGGAGG
>JAAYBE010000299.1 GCA_012719015.1 Actinomycetota bacterium | reverse complement strand
TCGGTGATCTCGGCCACGTCCTGGGTGATCTGGTCGACGTTGCCGAGGTTGGCGTTCACGCCGTCGAGCGTGGTGCCGGCCTTCTGCATGAGCGGCACGGCCTGCTTGTCCACGTCGTCGAGCACGGCATCCACGCGACCCAGGGTGGCCCCGGCCTTGAACAGCGCGTACGCCGCCGCGACCGCCACGAGCACGAAGAAGAACGCCGCTGCATAACTCAGGATGATGGTGGGAGTCTCCATCGCGAGTGCTCCGAACGTGGCGTCCATGCCCCGCTCCTTCCCGTCGTCCACATCGATTCGAGAACCGTCCGAAGCGTATCATACCGCGTACGGCGGCCATCCCCGACGACCGGCCGCGGACGACCCATATGACCGCCTCTTCCACAGACCGACCGGCCGCGCCCGGAGGCGAGCCGCTCCGGGGCCGCGACCTCGCGCTGCTGCTCGTCGCCGCCGCCGCGCTGCAGGCGATCGCGTGGGCGACGCTGCTCGCGCTGTTCTCGGCCGGCCTCATGGGCTACGGCCTCCACGATCTCGCCGACACCCTCCTCTACCACTTCTACGCCGCCTCGTTCGCCCTCGGGCGCCGGCCCTACGCCGACCTCGCCGTGGAGTACCCGCCCCTGGCGAACCTCGTCTTCCTGCTGGCGCCGTCCGGCGGCAGCGTCGCCGAGTACGAGCGCTGGTTCTCCGCCGCCATGATGGCCGCGACGACTGCGGCGGCGGTGCTGACCACGGCCGCCGCGGCAGCGGCGTGGCGGTCCGCCGGTCGTGCGCTCGCCGTGGCCGTCGCGTATGCCGGACTCACGCTGTGCGCCGGCGCGCTCCCCCTGAACCGCTACGACGCGGTCGTGGCCCTGACGCTGGCCGCGGCTCTTCTCTGGCTCGCCGTGCGTCGTCCGCTCCCGGCGGCGGTGAGCCTCGGCCTCGGCTTCGCCCTCAAGCTGACGCCCGCCCTCCTCCTGCCTCTCACGCTGTCGGTGCGGGCCTCCCGCCGCACCCGCGCCCTCGCCCTCGCCGGCTTCCTGCTCGCCGCGACGCTCCCCTTCGTGCCGTTCCTTCTCGACGACGGCGCCGGCGCCGCGCTCCCGTTCACGTACCACTCGCGGCGCCCGCTCCAGTTGGAGAGCGTGCTCGGATCCCCGTGGGTCGCCGGCGCGCTCACCGGTCGCGCGCAGCCGCGCGTCGTGCACGCCTACGGCTCACAGAACTTCGCCGGCGGCGGACCCGACGCGGTCGCCGCCGCCTCGCCCTGGCTCCTGGCCCTCGGCACGGCAGGCGTGTACGCGCTCGTCTGGCGACGACGCCGCACGCTGTCTGCCGCCCCGGGCCTGCTCCCGACCGCCGCGCTCGCCGTGTTGCTCGTCGCCGTCTGCCTGAGCAAGGTCCTCTCGCCGCAGTTCCTCATCTGGACCTTCCCCGTGGTCGCCTTGTGCGTCGCCCAACCGCTGCGACTCGCACGTGTCGCGGCCGCCGCCACGGCGCTGGCGACGCTCCTGACCCAGTTCGAGTTCCCGGCGCGTTACTGGGATCTCGTGGATCTCCAGCCCGGGCCGCTGGCGCTCCTCCTCGCGCGCAACGCCACCCTGGTCGTGGCCGCGGTGCTCGCGGTCATCGCTGTGGCGCGCTTGCAGCCTCCGGAGTCACCACCTTCTACTTCCACGTCGTGAAGGGCGTCAGGAGCACGTAGTAGTCGAACGGCACCGGCACGCCGATCACGAACGGCACGTACAGGAGCCCGACCAGCGCGCAGGCCAGGCAGAAGGCCCAGGCGGCGACCCGGCCGCTCCGCCGGCCGCCGCCCCCCGCCTCCTCGAGCGACACGGCGACCGCGGACACCGGGCTCCAGTCGGCCCCGGCGATGCGCGCCAGCCCGGTCGCCACCAGCACGGCGATGAACGGCACGACCGGGACCATGTAGTAGATGTACGTCTGCCGCGACGTGAGCAGCCACGGCAGGTAGAGCACTGCGACCAGCGCCGGGGCGAGGCCGAGCCGCCAGTCGCGCCGCAGCAGCGCCTGGACCCCGAGGACGACCCAGGCCAGCACCCCGGCCCACCAGAGCAGGAAGTCGCCGATGGCGAGCAGGCCGCTGGTCCCCCCGGGTCCCACCGACCACGCGTACCAGATGGGATGGACGTCGAACGGCCACGTGACGGGACGCGACGCGAACGACCGGTCGCCGGTGACGCCCCACCCGAACGTCGCCATGTGCGTCTGCAGACGCAGCCAGTCGCCCGGCCCGTGGCCGGCGAGGAAGTAGGGCGCCGACGCCGCCAGATACACGGCCGCCGCCGGCAGGAGCAGGGCGGCGGCGGCCGGCAGCGCACGGGTCGCGCCGCCCCGTCGCCAGAGCGGCGGCACGATCACGAGGAGCACGGCGGGCAGGGCGAGAAGGCCGGACCACTTGCCGGCGACGGCGGCGCCCAGCGCCGCTCCGCAGGCCACCAGCCAGCCGGCGTGGAAGCCGGACTGCACATGACGCAGCCCGAGATAGACGGCCAGCGCCGTGAAGAGGGCGACGTAGATGTCGAGCACCGCCAGCCGCGAGTGCAGCATGAGCATCGGGTCTGAGGCGGCCAGGATGAGCGCCGCGAGCGCCCACTCGTCGCTCAATCCGAGGCGGCGCGCGAGCGGGAACACGAGCGCGACGAGCGCGACGCCCGCCAGGGCGCCCGGGAGCCGCCAGCCCCACGGGCCGTCGCCGGCGACCAGGATGCCCGCGGCGATGGCGAGCTTGGCGAGATCGGGGTGCGCCACGGAACGCGGGGCGGCCGGCTTCCACGGCTCCTCCGCCGAGCCGGCCAGGTCGCCGCGCAGCAGTACCCGCGCATCGTGGACGTAGTAGTGCTCGTCGAACACCACGTCCCGGTAGCGCCCCAGGTCGACGAGGCGCACGACCGCCGAGAGGGCGACGACGAGGAGGACGAGCGCGACCACGCGACGCGAGAGAGGCGGGAGGCCGCCCGCCGGCGTGAGGCCCAGGCCCGCGCTGCCCGCTCCCCCTCCCGTCAGCGCGGGCATCAGCTCACCGCCACGGGCTCCGCCGGCCCGGCGATGCGCCCGCCGCCCACCACCACGTCGTCGCGGTAGAAGACGGCCGCCTGTCCCGGCGC
>JAAYBE010000035.1 GCA_012719015.1 Actinomycetota bacterium | reverse complement strand
CGACTGCCTCGCGCCGCCCGCCGGCGAGGCGTTCGCGCGGCGGGCGGTCGTCGACCTGCTCGCCGCGGCCCCGCTCCGCGTCGGCGTCGAGCCGGGCGAGGCGGCGCTCTGGCTGGACGAGGCCCGGCAGGCCGGGGTGGTGGCCGGGGCCGGGCAGTGGGAGGAGCGCCTTTCCGCGCGGCGTCGCGGGCTCGAGTACCGGCTCGAGGCGCTGGCGGCACGAGCCGCCGCCGGAGACGGGGACGAGGCGGTCGACGAGGACGACGAGGTCGTCGCGAGGGCGGGTGCGGTGCGGCTCAGGCTGGCGGCGACGCGAGCGTTGCTCGGGGCGGCGCGGGCGCTCCTCTCGGCCTGCGGCGACATGCCGTCCCAGGCGACGTGGGGCGGCTGGGCCGACTTCTTCAGCTCCGTGGTGGCGGCCGTGTTCGACCCGGCGACTGCGGACGAGGCCCGCGATGCGGCGGCGCTGCTGCGCGCGCTCGCGGCGCTCGACGAGGAGGTCGACCTGACCGAGGCCGTCGCCGTGCTGCGCGACCTGCTGGCCGGGTCGCGCGTCCCTCGGGGCCGCGTGGGTCGCGAGGGGGTGGCGGTGCTCACGCCGCTCGAGGTGCGCGGCCTGAGCTTCCACACGGTCGTGTTCGCCGGGCTCGCCGAGGGTGGGTTCCCGGTGCGCGGGCGGCCGGACCCGCTGCTGGGCGACGCCGAGCGGCGCCGCGTGGCCGAGGCCCTCGGCGTGCGCCTGCCCCTCGCCGAGCAGCGCGAGGCCGAGTCGCTGCTCGTGTTCGGCCTCGCCTGTCATGCGGCGCGCGAGCGCCTCGTGCTGCCGGCGCCCCGTTCCGGCGCCGCCGACGGCCGGCCGCGGCTGCCGTCGCGCCTCCTGCTCCGGCTGGCGTCGTGGGCGGCCGGTCGGCCGGTCGGCCTCGAGGAGTTCCTCGGCGGGGAGCCGCTCCGGCCGGTCTGGCGCTCGCTCGCCGGGGCGCCGCCGCTCGCCGACGACGTCGTCTGGGTCGACGCGCGCGAGCGCGACGTGGCGCTGCTGCTGTCGCTCTGCTCCGCCGGGCGTCACCGGGCCGCGCGCAGCTACGCGGCCGGGCTCCTTGGCGCCCCTGCCGCCGAGCGCCGCTTCGGCGCCTGGCGGGCGGCGCGCAGCCCGGTCCCGGGCGCGTGGGACGGCCTGCTCGGGGCCGAGGCGCGCGCCGCCCTGGCGGCGGCGCATCCCTTCGACGCCGAGATGCATCCCACGCGCCTGGAGCGCTTCATCTCCTGCCCGTTCTCCTTCCTGCTGCGGGACGTCTACGGTCTGCAGCCGCCGGACGAGACGGACGACTCGCTGGAGATGAGCCCGCTGGAGTTCGGCACGCTGGCGCACGCGATCCTCGAGCGTGTCTACGACCGGGTGATGGCCGAGGGCCTGGGGCGCGACGCGGCGCGCGACGCCGTGGTCACGGCGTGGCGCGAGGGCTGCGCCGAGGCCGAGGCGCGCGGGGTCACCGGCGCCGCCCTCTCGTGGGAGGTCCGCCGCAAGCTCCTGCGGGAGGACCTCCTCGAGACGGTGCGCCGGGACCCCGTGTTCGGCGCCGCGGGCGACCGCCCGGCAGGGGTGGAGTGGCGTTTCGGGGAGGCGGCGGGTCGTCCCGTCGTCCTGCCGCTGGAGGGTGGCCGGACGGTCCGCTTCGCGGGGCGGCTGGACAGGGTCGACGAGACTCCGGAGGGCGCCCGGGTCATCGACTACAAGACCGGCGCGGGCGCCACGGAGCGACAGCGCATCAAGGACCGTCTCAGCGTGCAGCTTCCCGTGTACCGGCTGG
>JAAYBE010000298.1 GCA_012719015.1 Actinomycetota bacterium | reverse complement strand
GGGGTGTATCGCTGGACCGAAGACGGCAGCAGGGTCGAGGTGGAGGTCAAGACCCGCTGCGTCGTCGGGTGCTCGCACTGCGCGACGCTCTGCCCGGAGGGCGCCCTGAGCTTCCCGACCTTCGAGGAGATCAAGCGTCTGCGGCGCGGGGCGTGACCACCGCGGCCCCACGCCCCTCCGCGCGGCTCCCGGTCGTGCCCATCGTGGCCCTCGGGCTGCTCACCGTCGTCGCCTACGGGGCCGCGTTCTACTCCTACGGCGTGCTCATCGCGCCGATCGCGGCCGAGACCCGCTGGCCGCAGGCGGCGCTGGGCGCGATCTTCAGCGCCGTATTGCTGATCACCGGCGTCGGCGGCATCCTGGCCGGCGGGCTGCTGGACCGCGTCGGCGAGCAGCCCGTCTTCGCCGTGGGGGCGACCCTGTCCGCCGCGGCCGTGTTGGCGTCCTCGTACCAGACGCAACTGTGGTCGTTCGCGCTCCTGTACGCAGGCGGCTGCGGACTGGCCGGAGCGCTCGGCTTCTACCATGTGACGCAGACCGTGGCCGCGCGTGTGGCCACGGGCGCGGCGGCCCGGGCGATCATCTGGCTGACGCTGATCGGCGCCTTCGCAGGTCCGATCTACCTGCCGCTGACCGGGTGGCTCTCGTCGACCGTGGGCTGGCGCGGCGCGATCCGGGTGCACGCGGTCAGTCTGGCGGTGGCGTTCGCCCTCGCGCTGCTGCTCGTCCGCGGCCGCGGCGGTCGTCCGTCGCCGACGCGGCGCGAGGGCGCCGTGCGGGCCCTGCGTCGTGCCCTGCGGGAGCGCCCGATGCAGCGCTGGCTGGCGGCGACCGTGATCACCGGCGCCGCCACGGACGTCGTCCTGCTCTACCAGGTCCCGGCCATGGTCGGGCTCGGCCTGCCGCTCTCGCTGGCCGCGGGGCTCGCGGGCTTCCGCGGCGCGGCGCAACTGGCCGGGCGCCTGCCCCTGGGGCCGGTCATCACGCGCCTCGGCGCGCGCCGCACCATCATCGCGGTGCTCGTGCTGGCGGCGCTGTCCCTGCCGTTGCTCCTCGCCAGCGGGGCCGTCGCCGTCGCACTCGCCTTCGCCTTCGTGTTCGGCGCCGCCACCGGGGCGTTCTCGGCCCTGCAGGGCATCTACACGCACGAACTCGCCGACCCCGCGCACCTGGGGACGCTGCTGGGTACGCAGCAGGCGCTGTTCGAGCTGGGCGGCGCGCTGGGGCCGGTCACCGCCGGCGCCCTGCTCGGGGCGACGGGCTCGTTCGTGCCGATGGTGTCTCTCGCTTCCGTCAGTCTCCTCGCAGCCGGCGCGCTCCTGCTGCGGTGGTCCGGCCGGACCGTTCCGCCGGAGGCCGGGGCCTGACGCACCGCCCCCGGGGACGCGGCGCCGGTGCGGCTACCCGACCCGCTCCCCGGCGTGCGGGCCGGGTCCCATGTCCCACACGGACTCGACCGTGATCCGCACCACGTACTTCATGGGCGGCAACTGGACCTTCGCGCTCAGCTCCTTGAGCCTCTGGTCGACCTTCTCGAACACCTCGCCGTGGTCGATGAGCTCCGCGGTCCCCTTGACCTGCATGGCGACCTTGCGTTCCGGGTCGTGGATGCCGATCGCCACACGGGGGTCGTGCTGGATGTTCTCGCGCGTCTTGCGGCTGAACATGTCGGCGAAGTACAGATGCTCATCGTCGAGCAGGGCGCCGCTGCCCTTGATCGAGACGTTGGGCGCTCCGTCCGGACCCACGGTGGCCACCCACACGTTGTGGCCGCCGGCGAGCAGGTCGCGGAGCGTGTCGGGGATCACGGTCATGACTGCCTCCCGTTCCGGTGTGGGCGCATTGTACCCAGCGGCGACGATGACCGTTTCCAGCGCGGGCGCCGATCCGTGGCCGCCAGGCAGGCCAATCCTGCCCGCGTGCCGAACGAAGAGAGAACAGGAGCGAGCCCGACGGACCGGAGGCGGAATGATCAGGGTACGCGACGCCTACGACGACTTGTACGACCAGGACAGACCGCCAGAGGAGCCCGGAGAGGGCAGGAGGCGTGTGCGGCCGCTCGCGCTGGCGGCAGGGCCGGCGCTCGGGTTCCAGCTGGTCGCGCCCGACGGGTTCGAGGCCGCGGAGACGATCGGCGAGCGGCTGCGCGCCGGGACGCCGGTGCTGGTCGACCTCCATCGCGTCGACCCCGAGACCGCCGGTCGCCTGACCGACTTCTGCAGCGGGCTCGTCTACGCCGTCGACGGTGGTCTTCAGCAGGTCGGCCGTGACGTCCTCCTGCTCACGCCCGACCGTCTCGACGTCACCGGTGACGAGCTCTCCGCCGTGCGGGAGCCTGGCTTCTTCAACCGTTGCTGAGGACGGCGACGGCAGAGCCGGTCGCCGGAGTGCCGCCGCCGTCGGCGACGCCTGCGAGCTTGTCCGTCGCCCCGATCGGTGCTAGCCTCACGTGCTCACAGCCCGCCGCCGGGCCAGGGCCAGCTCACCACCGGCGAAGGAGGCGACCCGCTTGACCCCCATCCGCAGATCCGTCCTTCTCGTCCTCATCGTGTCGATCGTCGCTCTGGTCGCCGCCGCCGCGGCGCCGGCTGCTCCTCTGAAGGAGAAGAAGGCCAAGCTGGCTGCGGTCCAGGCGAAGCTGGCGACGGTGTATGAGCAGTCGGACGTGGCGGTGGAGCGCTACAACGCGGCCGCGGCGCGGCTGAAAGACGTGCAGGCCCGCGTCAAGCGTAACGCCAGGCTGCTCAAGGTCGCCGAGTACGAGCTCGACCTGGCCGACCGGCACCTCACGTCGCGCGCCCGCCAGGTCTACAAGACCGCCGACGCCGGGCTTCTCGACGTGGTCTTCACCTCACGCTCCTTCGAGGACCTGCTCACCCAGCTGGACGTGATGCGGCGTATGGCCGAGAGCGATGCGCGGGCGGCGCGTGTCGCCAGGGCGTACCGCCGCGAGGTCGCCGACCGCCGCCTCGCGCTCCAGGAGGACCGCAAGGCGGCGGTCAAGCTGGTGGCACAGCGCGAGGAGAGCAAGGACCAGGTGCTGGCGCTGCAGGCGCAGCTGGAGAGCGCCGCCGGCGGCCTCAAGGACGAGATCGCCCGCCTCGAGGCCGCCGCCGCCAAGCGCGCCGAGGAGGCGGCCGCCCGCGCCCTGGCCGAGCAGCAGAGCGCCGCCGCGTCCGCGCACGCCTCGTCAGGCAGCGCCGACCGGCCCGCCGAGTCCGGCAGCTCAGCCGGTTCCGGCGGCGGCACCGTCGTCGACCCCGGCGGCTCCGGCCACTCGGCCGTGGTCGCCATCGCCCAGCGCTACCTCGGCGTGCCCTACGTCTACGGCGGCGCCAGCCCGAGCGGCTTCGACTGCAGCGGCCTGGCGATGTACT
>JAAYBE010000297.1 GCA_012719015.1 Actinomycetota bacterium | reverse complement strand
CCGGCCTCGAGCTCCGCCCCCGCCACCGCGAAGCCGTCCATGGCCGCGTTGGCGAAGGTGGGCACCTGTTCCGGCGAGACGATGCGCCCCGCCGCCGCCCGCCCGAGCGCCTGCAGCAAGGGGACCTCCTCGTCCGAGAGCGGGCGGGCGGCGGCGAGCACGGCGTCGACGGCGTCATGGATGCTGATCACGGCTGTCTCCCAGGTGGTTTCACTTCTGCCTACGCATCTTAGTCAACCCACCGGTCGCGTGGACCGATTCACTAGCCCGAGAGAGGGCTGAGAAGGAGGGCGAGGTGGGCGAAGACCAACAGCAGTCCCGTGTCGACCGTGACCCCACCGGCTCACGCCTGCGTCGCGTCCACATCCTCAGGGACCTTGTGGCGGAGAGGAGCTACGACGTGCCGGCGGAAGACGTCGCCGCCAGCATCATCCGCGACGCGCTCGTCGTCGCTCCACCCTCGCCGCACAACTGAGGGCGACCAGCCCTGCCGCGGCGCCGGCGGCATTGGTGAGCACGTCGACCGCCTGGGCGTCGCGGTAGGGAAGCGGCGCCTGCACCAGCTCGACGGCTCCACCCAACGCCGTGGCCAGCACGA
The DNA here is from genome assembly GCA_012719015.1 of Actinomycetota bacterium. Taxonomy (GTDB): domain Bacteria; phylum Actinomycetota; class Thermoleophilia; order UBA2241; family UBA2241; genus CAIXSE01. Next base: position 3,347 of record JAAYBE010000297.1, on the reverse strand, counting down.
ACGCCAGCGCCGCCCCACTCCAGCTGACCCTCCCCCAGCCGCCGATCGCCGCCGCCGTCAGGATCGCGAGCACCATGTAGGAGAGGAAGTGCGCGGTCACGGTGGCGACGCTGACGTGCCCGTTCGAGACCGTCCTCACGACGCCCTGCGTGGGGAGCACCCCGGTGACCAGGATCACCGTCGCCCAGACGAGCGCTGCGGCCCGCGCCGTCGCACGCGGAGACCTCATGCGGGGTCCGACCCTGCAGCAGCCGCGCGCTGCGTCGCCGCGAACGTCTCGTCGCCCCAGCCGACCAGAGCGGTGACGGAACCGGCGTGCACCCGGATACGCGCCCGCCCCCCGGCCGTCACGTGGTTCCCCAGCCCCAGGCAGGTGTCGGCCGGCAGTGTCCCGCGCACGAGCGGGTACTCGAGCCCGGCGAGCGAGACGGTCGCCGTGTCGCCGGTGGCGACCAGGGAGACACGGACGCCGGCGGCCGCGCCCAGCGTCACGTCGGCCGGCGCGTCGAGGACGGCGACGGCGAGATGCGGCGCGGCGAGGCGCGCAGCCACGCCGCGCGCCGCCAAGCTGCGCAGGATGGCGAGGTGGCCCAGCGTGTGGTCGAGCGCGCCCAGGGCGCCCGCGAGCACCACCTCCCCGGCGCCCCGCCGCAGCGCCTCCTCCACGGCCAGCTCCCCGTCGGTGCGGTCTTTGCGCGTCGGATACGCCAGCAACTGCACTCCGTCGGCCCGGAGGGCGGCGGCGACGTGGGGGGCGAGCGAATCGAAGTCGCCGACGACGGCATGGGGCGCGACGCCGAGGCGTGCGAGGAACGCCGCGCCGGAGTCTGCCGCGATCAGGACGTCGGCCCCGGCGGCCAGCGTGCGATGCCAGCCCGCATCGACGTACTCGCCACCGAGGAACACCGCGGCGCGGGGCGGAAGCGTCCCTGCGCCGCCGGACCTCGTCACGACGTCCCTCGTCCCGCGCCGGGGAACGCGGCATCGTAGGCGCGCAGCAGCGGCCACAGGACCAGCGCGGTCACGATCGCCGAGGGCGCCAGGTAGAGGAGGTTGTACGTGATCGAGTACAGCCACGGGGCCTCCCACTCCGGCGCGTAGGCGGCGAAGAAGAGGAGGCCGGAGAGGAAGTGGCAGGCAAAGCGCGCCCCGCTGCCGACCGCGACCGCGGTCGCGAGACGAGCGACGCCGCCTGCGCCGCGCAGTGCGCCGACCGGGACGAGCCCGGCCAACCCGAGGCCGGCGAAGGCGAGCGGGTAATCGAGCACCGCCTGGAGAGGATGGAAGATGAACGGGGTGCCGGCCGCCCCGGTGAGCTGCAGCAGGCCGAACAGTCCGCCCGCGACCACGCCGGGCAGCAGTCCGCGCCGCAGCGCGACGAACAGGATCGGCAGCATCTCGAGGCCGAACGACCCGCCCTGTGGCAGCCGCAGGGGGAACACTTGGGCGATCCAGCTGAGCGCGGCGGCGAGCGCCAGAGCCACGCCGATCTCGGCGACGGCGCGCACACCCCAGCGTGCAGGATTGAGGTTGAGGCGCGCACGCGTATCGGGCGTGCCGCCGGGGGTCTGAGCGACAGGTGTGCTCATCTCGACATCTCTCCCTTCGCTGGCATTACCCAGCAGCGCCCGGAGGCGCCGCCGCCCAAAGGCGGTCAGGTTCGACGCGTCGGCGCCAGGAAGCGCCATCTCAGCTCCTCCGACGGGAGCTCCGCAGGGACGACCACAGTGTAGCGCAGCGCGCGAACGCGGACCATCGTCGACGGCCTGTGTTTCGGCCGGCGATTCACGCGTTCACTCCAGCCTGTGGAGAATGTGGATAATCGACGTTTCCCACGCATTCAGGCTCACGATCGCGGTGGATAAGCGCCTCACGAGCGGATGTCGACGCCGCGCGACACGTGCGTCGCCGCATCTCATAGATTTCCCGTTATGCAGGGAAATCCCACTTCGGTATCCCGATCGTCCCGGGTTGACAGACCACCTGCGGACATGATTGATACACCCGGGTCGGAGTCGATCCCGCCACGCCCTTTGAAACCGCGATTTCCACAACCGCCGCAAATTGGGCATTCCCGGCGACGGAGTGCGGGACTCCTTCCACAAATCGTGAACAGTCTGTGGATAACCTCCGCGATTCTCCTGCAAAGGATGGTTTCGTGCGGCTCCGTGGAGGGTTCCGCCCCGCCCTGCTATACTCGGCGCCCCTATGGAGTCGTTCCTCGACAGGCTGCTCGCCGACCAACGGGCCGCCGCCCCACGGTCGTCCGCGCCGCCGGCCACGACCGCGGAAGATGCAGACGCCGGCCTCCCCCCCGACGACGCCGTCGCCGTCCCATCGGGCCTCGAGGCGCCGCGCATCGCCATCTACGACACCCTCACGAGCCCGCCCCGCGTGATCGCGGTCGAGGAGGAGGACCTCCCGGCCCTGATCGCCTCACTGGCCGAGAAGACCTACCGGCACTGCCGCGAGCAGGGCGGTCAAGTCCCGTACTCCGTGATCCAGGAACTCATCGAGAACCTGCTGCACGCCTGCTTCCGCGATGTCGTCATCACCATCCTCGACAACGGGCAGACCGTCCGCATCTCCGACCATGGCCCGGGGGTCGACGACAAGGATCGCGTCTTCCTGCCCGGCTTCACCACCGCCACGGCGCGGCAGCGGGAGATCATCCGCGGCGTCGGCTCAGGGCTGCCCCTCGCGCGCGAATCCCTCCAGTTCCTGCGCGGCATCCTGACCGTGGAGGACAACCTTGGCAGCGGCACCGTGTTCACCATCAAGATGCCCTCCTCCCCCGAAGCACAGCCGGCCCAGGAACCCGCCCCCGACGTCAGATTGACGACGCGCCAGATCAAGGTGCTGGTCCTGCTCATGGAACTCGGCTCCGCGGGTCCCACCGCCATCGCCAGGGAGCTCGGCTTCTCCGCGGCGACGGTCTACCGCGAGCTCGTTGTACTGCAGGACATGGGGTTGATACACTCGTCAGGCGACGGCAAACGGGCGTTGCGCGAAGAGGGCCTCCGCCTCCTCGACAGCATCCTCTGACCGACGATCACAAGTCACCCCGGCGGGCCGCCGCATCCCCGGGGACGAGCCGGCGGGGCAGCGACGGACGACGAACTCACACGTATCTGGCACGAGGCGAAGAAACACCTCCGTGGCCGCCTCAACGAGTCCGCCTTCCAGTTCTGGTTCGACAGGACCGTCCCACTGGGTCTGGACGGCGGCGCCTTCGTGATCGGTGTGCCCAACGACTTCGCCCGCGAGTGGATCGAGAAGCGGCTCGCCGGCCAGGTCGCCGCCGCGCTGGCGGACGTCCTGGGCGACTCGGTCGAGGTCAAGGTGGT
>JAAYBE010000296.1 GCA_012719015.1 Actinomycetota bacterium | reverse complement strand
TCCGCGGCGTCGACGCCGTGGCGCACGTGGTGCGCACGTTCCACAACCCGGAGGTCGCGCACGTGAGCGAGCGGCTCGACCCCAGGGACGACGTGGACCTCGTCGAGACCGAGCTGGTGCTCAGCGACGCCGAGCTGGTCGAGCGCCGCCTGGACAAGACCCGCAAGGCGGCGCGCGGCGGCGACAAGGCGGCCCAGCGCGAGCTCGAGGTGCTCGAGGCGCTGCACGCGTCGCTCCTGGAGGGAGCGTTGGCGCGGCAGTTCGCACGGGCGGTCGAGGACGAGCCGCTCTTCCGGGAGCTGGCGCTCGTGAGCGACCGCCCGGTGCTGTTCGTGCTCAACATCGACGACGACCAGCAGGCGGCGACGGCCCTGGCGGACCACGCATCCTTCGTCGAGTGGGCGCGTGGCCGGGGCGACCAGGTGGTCGCCGTCGCCGCGCGCCTCGAGGCGGAGCTCGCCGATCTCGAACCGGAGGAGGCAGCCGAGTTCCGCGCCGAGCTCGGCGCCGACGAGGCCGGCACGCTCGACGTCGTGCTGCGCGCCTGCTATGAGGTGCTCGGCTACATCACCTTCTTCACCGGCGACTTCCGCAGCAGCGAGTCGCGCGCCTGGCAGCTGCCCCGAGGCTGGACCGCCAAGCAGGCCGCGGGCCGCATCCACAGCGACATCGAGCACGGCTTCGTGCGCGCCCAGGTGGTGCGCGTGGACGACCTCATCGAGCTGGGCTCGTTCCACGCCGCCCGCGAGAAGGCGCTGCTGCGCACCGAGGGCAAGGACTACGTCGTCCAGGACGGCGACGTCATCAACTTCATGCACACGGGCTGAGGCGTCGCCCCGCGACCCGCGCGCGCCGCGCCCGTGGCGAGGTCGCCGCGGTCAGTCGAGCGGCGTGAGGATCTGGACGGACAGGGCCTTCGCCTGCACCGGGTACGACTCGGCCACCGGACCCGCGAACCACACCGCCACCCTCTGGCCCTCGGCGAGGTCGTCCACGGTGAGCCGCATCGCGCCGTCGTCCCCCGACGCCCACACGGTGGACGCGCCGACGACCGCCACCTGTGCCTTGTCGTACCCGCCGCCGGTGCCGGGGTCGGCGACGACCAGCAGGCTGACGGCGCAACTGGCGCTGCCCGGCTGGAGGGCGTCGATCACGCCGGTGATGTCGGCCGGACCGGTCGGCGGCGTCACCGACGGTGAAGAGGGCGACTGAGCGCCGGTCACGCCTCCGCAGGCGCCGACGGCGGCGGCCGCGCCCAGCAACGCCAGGACGGCAAGAGCCGCATATATCCGGGTCTTGTGCCTCATGCCCCACCTCCTCCCGGCGCCGCACCCGACGCCGTCGTCTGCCTTGGGAGACGCCGTCCGTCCGGCGCGGGTTCACCGTGGCGCGGCCGGGTCGCTCCAAGGTGACCGGGCCGCGCTGCATCCTCATCGAGTCTCCCCCGCCGACCCGTCGCCTCGTGTAGACTCCTCCGCACGTAGCCCGCCGATCCTATCCTCCGAGGTCATGTCCGTCATCGCAGCCGAACATCTGACCAAGCGATTCGGCAAGAAGGTCTTGGCCGTCGACGACGCCAGCTTCTCCATCGAGCCAGGGACCATCACCGGCGTCCTCGGCCCCAACGGCGCCGGCAAGACCACGACGCTGCGCATGATCCTCGGCCTCGTGCGGCCCACGTCCGGGTCGGTGACCATCCTCGGCAGCCGCTACCGGGAGCTGCGCGCGCCCGCCGCCAGGGTGGGCGCGCTGCTCGACGCATCGGGCTTCCACCCCGGCCGTTCGGGCCGCAACGCGCTGCGCGTCATCGCCACCGGCGCCGGCATCCCGAACGCCCGCGTCGATGAGGTGCTACGGCTGGTCGAGCTCGAGGGCGACGCCCGCAGGCGGGTCGGGGCCTACTCGACGGGCATGAAGCAGCGGCTGGCCCTGGCCGCCGCCCTGCTGGGCGACCCGGAGGTGCTCGTCCTGGACGAGCCGGCCAACGGCCTGGACCCGGAGGGGATGCTCTGGCTGCGCAAGTTCTTGCGTCACCTCGCGGACCAGGAGCGCACGGTGCTCGTCTCCAGCCATGTGCTCGCCGAGGTCGAGCAGACCGTCGACGACGTCCTCATCATGAGCAAGGGGCGGCTGCTCGCGCAGGGACCGATCAGCCGCCTTGCCTCGTCCGCGCAGCCTGTGGTCCGGGCGCGGTCGCCGCAGGCGGAGAAGCTGGCGACCGCGCTCGTCTCCGCCGGCGCGGCCGTCAACCGGCTGGACGACGCCCTGGCCGTGCGCGGACCGTCCGCGGCCGAGGTCGGTGAGCTGGCCCACGCCCACGGTCTCGCCCTGCACGAGCTGTTCACGGAGACGCCAAGCCTCGAGGACCTCTTCCTGCAGATCGCCGGCACCAGGAGGCAGCAGTGACGGGCCTGGTGCGCGCCGAGCTGCTCAAGCTGCGCAGCACGCGGACTGCGCTCGGCCTCTTCATCGTCATCCTGGTGATCACGCTGGTCCCGCTCGGGATCCTCGTCTTCGCCCTGCCCAAGGACCTGCTCGAGGAGGCCGGCGTGAGCGGGTTCCTGGCCACGGCGAGCTCCCTGGTACCGCTCGTGCTGCTCGTCTTCGGCATCCTCGGCATGACCAACGAGTACCGCCACGGCACCATCACCTACTCGTACCTCGTCACTCCCAGGCGCTGGCAGGTCATGGTGGTCAAGCTGACCGTGTACGCCGTGGTCGGCATCCTCACGATGATCGTCGCCGTCGCCCTCGTGTACCTCGTCATCAAGCTGGGCGGCGCCGTCCGCGGCGTGCGGATCGACGCCAGCGGGGGCAGCACCCTCGCCGACTACGCGCGACAGATCGTGGTGGCGGGCCTCACCACCACGTTCGGCGTGGGGCTGGGGGCGTTGCTCAGGGCCCAGGTGATCACCGTCGCCGCGACGCTCATCTGGGCGCTCGCCGTGGAGAACATCGTCGTCCTCATCAAACCGGCCGTGGGCCGGTGGCTGCCTTTCATCGTGTTCGACCAGGTGAGCGCGACGCAGCTGCCGGACGACGGCGCGGGCATGCTCTTCGAGCAGTTCACGCGCCCGCAGGCGTTCGCCCTCAGCCTCGCCTACATCGCCGTCGTCAGCGTCGCGGCGGTCTTCATCTCGCTGCGCCGCGACGTGACCTGACGTCACGACGACGCGCAGCCGGGGCCGGCATCAAGAAGAGGCCCGGCCCCGGCCCTGCGGCGATCAGCCTCCGGCTGCGTCCATCTCGGCCAGCGGCGTCGGCGGCGCGTATCTGCGCGCCACGAGCTCCTTGTCGAGCTGGTACATCCCGGCCGGATGCTCGCCGGCCATCTTGAACTTGCTCACCCAGTCCGAGGCCGTCTCCTCCTCCTCGACCTGCTCGGCGATGAACCACTGGAGGAAGTTGAAGGTGGCGTGGTCCTTGAGCT
>JAAYBE010000295.1 GCA_012719015.1 Actinomycetota bacterium | reverse complement strand
CTCGGGATCCCCGTGCACGGGACCATCCAGTACCATCCCTCCCTGCTGCCGAGGCATCGCGGCCGCAGTGCGATCAACTGGCCGATCATCAAGGGGGAGACGGAGACCGGCCTCACGGTCTTCTGGCCCGACGGCGGCATCGACACCGGCGACATCCTCCTGCAGCGCACGACGCCGATCTCCGCCACCGACACCCTCGGAAGCGTGTACTTCGACCGTCTGTTCCCGATGGGCGTGGAGGCGTTGCTGGAGGCGGTCGACCTGGTGGCGGCGGGGACGGCGCCGCGCCTGCCGCAGGACGAGGCGCTGGCCACGTACGAGGCGCCCTGCGGGAGGGAGAACGCCCGTCTCGACTGGGGCAAGCCGTGCCGTCAGCTGTACGACTTGGTGCGGGGCTGTGACCCCTCGCCGGGGGCCTGGACCTTCTGCGGCGACCAGATGCTGCAGGTGGTCGCCGCGACGCCGCAGCCGGCGCGCGACGCTGCGGGCCTCGGCGGCGTGATGGGCGAGGTACTCGACATCGGCGAGGACGGCTTCAGCGTCGTCTGCGCCGACGGACGTCTGCGGGTGACCAGGGTGCGCGCGGAGGGCGGCGGCAAGACGGGCGCCGGCGAGTGGGCCGCGGGCGTCGGCCTCAGTCCCGGAGCACGTCTGACCTGACGGCCTCTCTCCCGGCGGCCGAGGGGTCGGCGCTCGCGCGGCTCGAGCGGCGGGCCGGCCGTGGCGAGGCCTGCCGCCGGCGTCAGGCGACGGAGAGCGAGCGCGCGTCGGTCGACTGCGGCGCCGCGCACAGCTCGCAGGTGCATCCCTCGGCGTGATGCCACCCGTGGCCCGGGGTACGCCAGGAGGGCAGGAGGCGCCGCGTGCCGTCCGGCAGGAGGCGCCAGAAACTCACGCCGTCGTAGTAGTAGTCGTGACCAGCCGACGTTCCGCCCTCCAGCCACGCCTCGCGTTCCGCGCAGAGGACCTGGAATCTGCTGAACCTCTCGCGGCCGCTCTTCATCGCTCACTCCTTGGGGTCACGGCGTCGTGCGCACATCGTCATCATCCGTAGTATCGCCGGTCGCCGCCGCCGTGTGACCAGTACATTCGTCTGGTCGGGGTTGACGGGGCAGCCCGTCGCCGCCGGTCGGGCGGCTTCAGCGCCGCAGGAGACGCGCGGTGACGCCGGCCACGGTCTCCTTGCCGTACGAGGAGGTGGGGTTGCGGTCGGTGAAGACGGCCAGACCCAGTCGGACCCGACCGCGTTCGAGGCGCGCCCCCTCGCTGGCCAGCGTCCACGCCCCCAGCCAGCCCGCCTTGAAGCAGACACGGTACCCGAGCGGGCGGGCCACCGCCGGGATGCCCCATGACTGGTAGGGGACGATGTGCGTGAGGAGGTCGTCGGCGAAACGCCGGTGACGCCGCGGCACGTACTGCTCCATGTCGCGGAAGAAGCGCGCCATGTCGGCGGCGCCGCAGCGGCAGAGGATCCAGGCGCCGGCGGCGCTGAACGTCCGCATGCCCGCGCGGCGGGCGAGGCGGGTGAGGGCGCGGCGGCCGACGCTCCGGTACACGGCGTCGGCCGCGGCGTTGTCCGAGACGGCGATCATGCGCCGCAGGGTGGCGCGCTGGGTGTGGTTCAACGACGGGTGACGGCGCAGATACGCGACCAGGAGCATCGCCTTGACCACGCTGGCCGTGGTGAAGCGGCGGTCCTTGCGATAGCCGTACACGCGGCCGCGGCTGTCGACCACGGCCACGGAGACGTCTCCCGCGCGGCGGGACGCCCAGGCGAAGGCGATGCGGCGGGCCTTCGCCGTCGGCACCGGCGGCGGAAGCGGCGCGAGGACGCGCAGCCGCGCCCGTGTGGCGGTCGCCTCCCTGCGGCCCGCGGCATCCACGGCGTGCACCACCAGCAGGTAGCGCCCACGGCGCAGACGCAGGCGCCCGCGCCACACACGCTCCCTGCCCACCGCGGTCACGCGCCCGGACACCAGGCGGCGGCGCACCTGCCCGGAGCGCGAGGTCACGAGGAGGTCGACGGTCACCAGTCCCCCGGCGGGGTCGTCGGCACGGTAGCGGACGCGGGCGATGGAGCCGCGGTGGACCGTCAGATCGCCGAGGACCGTCGTGGTGAGTGCCGGGTTCGTGTCCGGCGGCGCGGACGTCGGCGAGGGCGAGGGCGCGGAGGCGGGCGACGGCGCGGCGACGCGCGCGCCGCTGTCAACCGGCGCCACCACCAGGCCGGCGGCGCCGATGCACAGTGTCGCCACGGCGGCGCAGAGCGCCGCCACGGACACGCGACGCCGAGCGTCCCCCGCTGGTGGTCCTATCGTCCTCACGTCCGCATCATAGGCGCTCGCACGGCGACCCGCCACGGATGCCGCGTCGCAGCGCTCAGGAGCCGCGCAGGCGACGTCCCTCGGGGTCGTAGAAGGGACGTTCGGCCAGCCGCGCCGGCACCCGCTCGGTGGCGATCTCCACCTCGACGTCCTCCGCGGCGACGATCTGCTCGACGACGGCGGGCCCTCCCTCGATGGACGCCAGGCCCACCGCCGCTCCCAGCGTGTGGCCGAAGGCGCCGGAGGTCACGCGGCCGACGACGCGTCCCTCGTGCAGCACCGTCTCCCCGCGGTGGAGCCACGGCTGCGGGTCGGCGAGCAGGAGGGGGACGAGGCGCCGGCGCGGCGGCCCCGCGGTGCGCAGGGCCGCGCCTCCGACGAAGTCGTCCGCCTTGTCCGGTGCGACCGTCCTCTCGAGGCCGACTTCCGCCGGCCTGTCGGCCGGTCCGGCATCCGCGCCCCAGTGGATGAAGCCCTTCTCGGCGCGGAGCCCGTCCAGCGCGTGATACCCGGCCGGCCGCAGACCGTAGTCGGCGCCGGCGTCGAGGATCTGACCGTGGAGCACGCGGAGCGACTCCGTCGACACGTAGAGCTCCCAGCCCAGCTCGCCGGCGAACGAGATCCGCAGGGCGAGCACGGTGGCCCATCCGACGTCGATCTTCCGGGCCCGCGCGAACGGGAAGCCCGAGTCGCTGAGGTCGGCGTCGGTGAGTTCGCCGAGCAGTCCGCGCGCCTGTGGGCCGGTCACCGAAAGCACACCGAGCCCGGCGGTCACGTCGGTGACCACTGTCCCGGGGGCGGCGTGCCGCCGGAGCCAGTGGCGGGTCCTGGTCTGGGTGGCGGCCGGGGTCACGACGAGGAACGCGTCGTCACGCAGGCGAGTCACGGTCGCGTCGAGCTCGATCCCTCCGGCGTCGTTCAGCATGCAGGTGTAGACCACCGCGCCCGG
>JAAYBE010000294.1 GCA_012719015.1 Actinomycetota bacterium | reverse complement strand
GGCCGACTTCTGGGGTACAATCGAGTCCCGACAGGGTCTGATGCAGCATGGGAGCCGGTTCTCCGCCCAGGCGCCGCGCGCCGGGCGGTTCCTCCCGCAGCAGGCTCCCACAGGCATTGTGACGACCGGGCAGTGTTCTGAGCGAAAGGGACACCAGTCCGTACCCATCCCGGCCGCCCCGAGGGCAGCCGCCCACCAGACGAACTCCCGCGCACCCCGTTGATCCCCGGCGAGCGGACCCAGCTCCCCGGCGACGACGGCGCGTCGCCGCGTACGGAGTCGTCGAGGAAGCGAGAACCAGTGAGACATACCGAGACAGAGCCGACCGCGGCGGCCGCGGCCGGGCAGGCTGCGACCGGGGACGGCGCGCCGGATGACAAGGCGCAGAAGCGTCGCCGCCGCCGCGGCGGCAGGCGGCGCCGGGGCGGCGCGGGCCAGACGGTCGCCCACGCCGGCGGCCAGGCCACCGGCCGGGAAGACGTCGAGAAGCCCCGCCGCGAGGAGAAGGCGGGGCGCGGACAGCGTGACGGCAAGGGTCGCCGCGACCGCGGCCGCGGCCGGGACCGCCGCGGCGGCCAGGGCGTGGACGAGTCCTACCGGGAGCGCGGCCACGCCGAGCGTCCCGCCGGCCCGGCCCCCGAGGTCGACATCCCCGCGTTTGCGGCGCTCGGGCTGACGGGCGACCTCCTCGCCGGCGTCGGGGCCATGGGTTACGTGGAGCCGACGCCCATCCAGGAGCAGGCCATCCCGCGCGTCCTCTCGGGTCGCGACGTGGTGGGGTGCGCCCAGACGGGGACCGGCAAGACGGCCGCCTTCGTCCTGCCGATCCTGCAGCGCATGTCTGCGCCGATGGCGGCAGACGGCAAGACCGCGCATCCCTCGGCCCTCGTCGTGACGCCCACGCGTGAGCTGTGCGGCCAGATCGAGGAGGTCGGGGAGACGCTGGCCACGTATACCGGGCGCCGCGTGGTGGCCGTCTTCGGCGGCGTGCCGTACGACCCCCAGGCCAGGCGCGTGCGCAAGGGCGTCGACCTCCTGTTGGCCACGCCGGGCCGGCTGCTCGACATGCTGCGCCAGGGCGACGTCCTCCTGGACCGCGTCGACACGCTGGTCCTGGACGAGGCCGACCGCATGCTCGACATGGGGTTCTGGCCGGACGTCAAACGGATCGTCGACGCCGTACCGGCCAAGCGTCAGAACCTCTTCTTCTCGGCGACGATGAGCAAGACCGTGTTGGGCATCATCGCCGACACTCTGCACGACCCCGTCTTCATCGAGCTCGGCGGCAGCGCGACGCCGGTCGAGAACATCGAGCAGCGCGTCCTGCCCGTCAACCAGGACCAGAAGGTCGACCTGCTGGTGGAGTACTTCCGCCACCACGACCCGGAGCGCACGCTGGTCTTCACCCGCACGCGGCGCCGGGCGGAGCGGCTGGCGCGCACGCTGAACAAGGCCGGCGTGACCTGCGAGGCGATCCACGGCGACCGCTCGCAGAGCCAGCGCCAGGAGGCCCTGGACGGGTTCAAGGAGGGCCGCATCAGTGTGCTCGTGGCGACCGATGTGGTCGCCCGGGGCATCGACGTCGAGGGCATCTCGCACGTGATCAACTTCGACATCCCGACCAACCCCGAGGACTACGTGCACCGCATCGGGCGCACGGCGCGGGCGGGGGCGAGCGGGGTCGCGGTGAGCCTGGTCACCGCCGAGGACGTGCACGAGCTGGTCGCGATCGAGCGGCTCATCGGCGCCACGCTCGAGCGCCACGACCTGCCCGACTTCACGTACGAGAAGCGCAACATCCTCGAGAGCCACCAGGTGCGGCCGCGCCCCGGCAAGCTGGTCTGGAACGGCGGCGCCTTCCGCGCCTGGAACAAGACCGGCGTCAGACGGCGCGTGCCCGGCAAGCGCTCGCGCTGAGTCCGCGTCCCGTCGAGGGTTCCGCGTCCGGCGGCGCGCGGCTGACACGACGCCGCCGGCTTGCTATACTGCCGTTCCTGCGTGGGCGACTAGCTCAGTTGGGAGAGCGCCAGCTCGACAAGCTGGAGGTCGTTGGTTCAATTCCAACGTCGCCCACCATCTCTCCTCCGCCCGTGGGCTCCTCCCGAGCCCTCTTCGATGCCCTCTGCGCAGGACGCTTCGTGAGTCCCGGGCCGTCCGGTGCGCTCCGACCGGTCCTCACCGGGGGCGGCCGGCGATCGGCGCCCGCCCGGGCGCGGCGCCCGGCTCCGACCCGTCCATGCCCAGGAACGTCGCCAGCAGGTCCAGCCCGACCTCGGTGAGGATGCTCTCGGGGTGGAACTGGACGCCGTGCACCGGGAGCTCACGGTGCCCGATCCCCATCACGACGCCCTCCTGGTTCCACGCCGTCAGGGCCAGGCAGTCGGGGAGCGCCTGGTCCACCACGAGGGAGTGATACCGCGTTGCGGTGAACGGGTCGGGCAGGCCCGAGAGCACCCCCGCACCTGCGTGACGGATCGCGTCGGTCTTGCCGTGGACCGGGGCGCCCGCCCGCCGCACCACGCCGCCGTAGACCTGGCCGACGGCCTGGTGGCCGAGGCAGACGCCCAGCACGGGGACGCGCGCGGCGCCGAAGTGGGCCACCGCGTCCATGCTGATGCCCGCCTCGTCGGGGGTGCACGGCCCGGGCGAGACGACGAGATGCGTCGGCCGGGCGTCCTCGATGGCGCCGATCGTCACCTGGTCGTTGCGCCCGACGGTGATGTCGGCGCCGAGCTCGCCGAGGAACTGGACGAGGTTGTAGGTGAACGAGTCGTAGTTGTCGATCACGAAGACCCGCCGGCCGCCGCCGGGGCGGGAGGTGATGGGCGTCATGGTCCCTCCGTCGCGGAGCTGCTCCGAGCCGGGGCCGGCGGCGTGCAACGGGGATGCCGGCCGGCGCCGGCTCCAGAGTACCTCGTGGCGGGCGTCAAGTCAGCCACATCGCCCGGGCCGGTCGGCCGCGGCCGGGGTGGTAAGCTGGGCCGACATCCCGGCGGACAGAGGGGAGAGCATGGAGTCCGAGGACGTCATCCGCGGACGGCGCAGCATCCGCGCCTACACGACCGAGCCGGTCGCCGACGACCTGGTACGCGACATCCTCGACCAGGCG
>JAAYBE010000293.1 GCA_012719015.1 Actinomycetota bacterium | reverse complement strand
GCTCCCTCTGGTGGCCGTGTGCACCGCCGTCTGGGCGGTGCTCCCGGAGGCCGGGCTGGCACTCCTCCTCGGCGTCCTCGCCTTCCCGGTCTTCAACGTGTCGCTCAGCCTGGGCGCGGCGTACCTCCTGTTCGCCGTTGCGGTCTTCCTGCTCGCCCGCGGCCGGCCCGTCGTCGCGCTGTGGCCGGCCTTCGCGCTGCTGCTCACGCCGGCGCATCTCACGCTGCTGGCGCCGGCGACGGCGGCGCTGCTGGGGCGGGCGCGCGGCCCGCTGGCCGCCGCCTGGGCGGGGATCGGGACGATGCTGTTCCTGCTGCTGACGCAGGCTGCGCCGGGGCCGTTCACCCTCGAGCAGCCCCGTTCGGGGCTCGCCGCGGCCGTCGCCGCGGCCGGGGACCCCGTCACGGCGGCGGGGCGACTCCTGGCGCACGCGGTCGCGCCGCCCGCCCTGGTCCAGGCCGCCCTATGGGCAGGCCTCGCGGCGGCGCTGGCGCTCGCGCTGACGCGCCGACGCCTCGAGACGCGGCTCTGGATCTGGTCTCTCTCCTTCGCGGCACTGGCCGTGGCGTACCGTGTCGTCCCGGTGGCGGTCTGGGGATACCCGACGCCGTTCTGGCCGCTCGTGCTGAGTGTGGCTCTGCCGGCCGCCGTGATACTCTTTCCGCTGGTGATGAGCGCGGGAGAAGCACCGGACGAAGGCACGGATGGGGATCTTCAGGAAGGCGAATAAGAAGCTCGAGGGACTGGTCGAGGGCGGCTTCGGACGTGCCTTCAAGTCCAGCGTCCAACCGGTCGAGCTGGCCCACAAGCTGGCCAAGGAGATGGGCGACCACAAGACGGTCGGCGTCGCCAATGTCTACGTGCCCAACGAGTTCGACGTGTATCTGGGCGACGAGGACTACGCCCACCTGGCGTCCTTCGCGGATTCGCTCAAGGTCGAGCTCGGCAACTACGTCACCGCCTTCGCGCGGCGCGAGGGCTGGACCCTGGTCGCGCCGCCCCGCATCGAGCTGCATCAGGACGGCGACCTGCGCCTCGGCGAGTTCGGCATCGCGACGCGGACGGTCAGCGCTCCGGCCGAGGCGCCCGAGGCCGACGCTCCGGCCGTGCCGGCGTCACCGCCGCCGGCCGCGGTCGTCGCGCCGGGTCCCGTTCTCGACCAGACCGTGTTGTATCAACCTTCTGCCGGTGCGCCGTCCGGGTCGCCCGCCGCGGCGGCCGCTCCACGCGGCGTGCTGCGCGGCCGGCAGGGCGACTACCAGCTTGTGGAGTCGGTCACGGTCATCGGCCGCAGTCGCCGCTGCGACATCGTCCTCACCGACCCCAACGTCTCGCGGCAGCACGCGGAGATCCGTCGTCAGGGCGACGGCTTCATGCTGCTCGACCTCGGGTCGACGAACGGGACCCGCGTCAACCGGCGCGGCGTCCGGCAGGCCGTGCTGCAGCACGGCGACCGCATCGAGCTCGGCACCACGGAGCTCCTGTTCGAGAGGCAGCCCTGAGAGGGAGGCCCCGCTGACCGCAGCGCCGGCCGGCCCGCGCGGCCGGGGGCGCAAGGGGGTCGCATGATCGACATCGTCCTGCTCGTCCTCAAGATAGGCGTCCTCGTCCTGCTGTACGTCTTCATCTGGCGGATCGTCGTCACGGCGGTGCGCGGCGTGCGGCCGGGCGGCGACGCCGCCGTGCCGGCGGCCGCCCCGGACGTGGCGCTGCCGACCGGCGACCGCCTCGCCCCGGTGTTCACCCCCGCCGAGCGGAGACAACGGCGTGAGGAGCGCGAGGCGGAGCGCACCATGGCGGGGGAGAAGGTGGACTTCTCGGCGCACATCGCGCCGCGTCTCGTCGTCGAGCAGAGCCCGGTCGTCCCGGCCGGGGTGATCTTCCCGCTCGAGGGCTGGATCACCGTCGGGCGGGCGCCGACCAGCGACATCGTCCTGGACGAGCAGTTCGTCTCCAGCACGCACGCACGGCTGGTGCCCCGCGGCCAGTTCTATCACGTGGAGGACCTGGGCAGCACCAACGGCACCTTCGTCAACGAGAAGCCGGTGACGGAGGCGCAGCTCAAGCTGGACAGTCGGCTGCGCATCGGCGAGACCATCTTCCGGTACGAGGAGTGAGCTGCGGGTGACGCTCGCCGCCAGACACGGCGCCCTCACCGACATCGGGCTCCACCGGGCGACGAACGAGGACGCCTTCGTCGTGCGGCCCTCGTTGTACGCTGTCTGTGACGGCATGGGCGGCGCCAACGCCGGCGAGGTCGCCAGCGCCCTCGCCGTCGAGACGCTCGCGGCTGGAGTCGCGCGCGGCGAGCCCATCGCGGCCGCCGCCCAGGCGGCCAACGCCGCCGTGTACCGTCACGCCCAGGACGACCCGGAGCAGACCGGCATGGGGACCACGCTCACGGCGTTCGTGCTCGAGGACGGCACGGCGCGGTTCGTCCACATCGGTGACAGCCGTGCCTACCTCCTGCGGGACGGCGAGCTGCGGCAGCTCAGCGACGACCACTCCCTGGTCGGGGAGATGGTGCGCGACGGACGCCTCTCGGCCGACGAGGCCGCCCTGCACCCGCACCGCAGCATCCTCAGCCGGGCGCT
>JAAYBE010000292.1 GCA_012719015.1 Actinomycetota bacterium | reverse complement strand
TCAACGCGGCAGGATGCGCGCGAACTGCTTCGTGACGCCGCCGCGATCCCGATCGTGAGCCGTGTGCAGGAGTACGGGCTCGAGCAGGCCAACGAGGCGTTGCTCGATCTCAAGGAGGGCCGGGTGCGCGGCTCGGCCGTGCTGCGTGTGTCCGCAGGGTAGTCCGCTCCGGCGCACTGCGAGCACCTGTCTCTCTACAGGCCGGCTACGGGGAACGGCCTCGCGCGTCGCGGATGCCGTGGACCCCGCGGTCTCCGCGCGCTGACGCGGCCGCCGGGCCCGGAACGCGTTTGCCTCCGGGAAGACCATCTGTGAAGGCACATCCCACCGCTGCGGCGGTGATCGAGAAGAGGACACGGCGATGACTGCGAGATGGAACGGCGTCACGCTCGCCGAGAGCGACGACACGGTCGTCGTGGAGGGCAACCACTACTTCCCGGAGGCGTCGGTCCGCATGGAGTACCTGCGTCCGACCGACCTGCACACCGAGTGCCCCTGGAAGGGCACGGCGAGCTACTACGACATCGTGGTGGGCGGCGAGACCAACGAGGGCGCCGCCTGGTATTACCCGGAGCCCAAGGAGGCCGCCCGGGAGATCACCGGCCGCGTGGCGTTCTGGCGCGGCGTGGAGGTCGCGCCCTGAGGCGCGCCGTGAGTGGACGCGGGGGGTCAGCCGCCGGCGACCGGCAGCATGACCTCCACCCGGTCGCCGTCCGAGAGCGGCGTGTCCAGAGCGGCGTCCGGCGGCAGGAGCCGGCCGTTGAGGGTCACGGCCACCAGGAGGCGGCGGCCGTAGAAGATGCGCGCCGCATAGCGCGGGGCTTGGCCGACGGCCGCCCGCAACGCCTCTCCGGCCGTCGCGGCCTCGCACGGGATGTCGCGTGCCGGGTCCGGCGACGTGAGCGCCGCCGGCAGGCCGACCATGACCGTGGCCCGCGGACCTCCCTCCGTCGCCGGTGTCTCCTTCCGGGGCATCATTCCCTCGCCTGACGTCAGCGCGTGCCGCTGGGACGCAGCAGCTCGGCCACCTGGAAGGCCACGTCGAGCGACTGCCGGGCGTTGAGCCGGGGATCGACCAGTGAGGAGTAGCAGACGCCCAGGTCGCACTCCTGCACCGGCTCCGCCCCGCCGACGCATTCCGTGACGTCGTCGCCGGTGAACTCGAGGTGGACACCGCCCGGCCATGCGCCCTCGGCGCGGCAGACGGCGAAGAACGCCTCCAGCTCGCCCATGATGTCGTCGAAGCGGCGTGTCTTGATGCCCTCGGCTGTCGTGATGCCGTTGCCGTGCATGGGATCGGAGGCCCAGACCACCGGGTGTCCGGCCGCCTCGACGGCGCGGATGAGCGGCGGGAGGACGCGCTCCACATGACCGACGCCGAGCCGCGCGATCAGCGTGAGCCGGCCCGGGTCGCGGTCCGGGTCGAGGCGATCGCAGAGCGTGACCAGCTCGGCGGGCTGCGTCCGGGGGCCGAACTTGACCGCGATGGGGTTGTGCACGCCGGCGAAGAACTCGACGTGGGCGCCGGCGGGGTCGCGCGTGCGTTCGCCGATCCACAGCAGGTGCGCGGAGCAGTCGTACCAGGTGCCGGTGAGGCTGTCGCGCCGGCTGAGGGCCTCCTCGTAGGGGAGGATCAGGCCCTCGTGACTGGTGTACAGGTCGACCTCGTGGAGCTGGCGCTCGCGTTCGAGGTCGATGCCGCAGGCGGCCATGAAGCGCAGCGAGTCCTCGATGCCGCGGGCGATGCGCTCGTAGCGGCGCCCCTCGGGGGAGCGCGCGACGAACTCCTGGTTCCACGTGTGGAGCTTGCGCAGGTCGGCGAAACCGCCCTTGGTGAACGCGCGCAGCAGGTTGAGACGGGCCGCCGACTGGTGGTACGCCTGCAGCATGCGCGCGGGGTCCGGGATACGGGCGGCGGCGTCGAAGGCGTCGTCGTTCACCATGTGGCCGCGGAACGACGGCAGCTCGACCCCGCCCTTCACCTCCGTGGGGCTGGAGCGCGGCTTGGCGAACTGGCCGGCCGCGCGGGCCAGTTTGACCACCGGCAGGGCGGCCCCATACGTGAGCACCGTCGCCATCTGCAGCATGATCTTGAGGTTGTCGCGGATGCGTGGCGCGGTCAGGTCGCGGAAGCTCTCGGCGCAGTCCCCGGACTGCAGCAGGAAGCCGCGGCCGGCGGCGACCTCGGCCAGGGCCCGGCGCAACTGACGCGCCTCGCCGGCGAACACCAGCGGCGGCATGGCCTTGAGCTCCGCGGTGACGGCGTCCACGGCCGCTGCATCGGGCCAGTCAGGCTGCTGGGCCGCGGGCAGGGCGCGCCAGGAGTCCGGGCTCCAGGGTGGGAGGGTCTGTGCCGTGGTGTTCAACGACTGCTCCTCTTTCGTCGGGCGCGGCGGGCCGGGACCCTCAGGCCAGCATGCGCTCCACGGACCGGAGGGCCTTGACGCGGATGGGCTCGGGGACGACGACCTCGTGCTCGAGCACGTCGTCCCACTCGTCCCCGAGCGTGGCGATGGCCTTCTCCAGCGTGTTGCGCTTCATGTTCGGGCAGATCGCCTGGGCTGAAGCCGGGATGAACCGTCGGTCAGGGTAGAGCTGGCCGAGCTTGTACAGCAGCCCCGTCTCGGTGGCGACGATGAACGTTCCGGCCTTGCTCGACTGCGGGTAGCGCAGCATGCCGCTGGTGCTGGTGACGACGTCGGCGATCTCGAGCACCTCGCGCCGGCTCTCCGGGTGGGCCATGAGCACGCTGCCCGGGTTGGCGGCGCGGATGCGCTCGATCTCCGCGGCGCGGAAGTCGTCGTGCACGTGGCACCAGCCCTGCCAGAGGATCATCGTCTCCTCGCGGCCCGTCTGCCGGGCGACGTAGTCACCCAGGTTCCTGTCCGGCACGAAGATGATCTTCTGGCCTTTGGGGAACCGCTCCACGATCTGGACGGCGTTGGAGCTGGTGCAGCACACGTCGGTCTCGGCCTTGATGTCCGCCGAGGTGTTGACGTAGGCGACGACGACCGCGTCCGGATGCTCGGCCTTGAGCTTGCGCAGCCCCGCCACCGTGACCATGTCGGCCATGGGGCAGCCGGCGCGCTTGTCGGGCATGAGCACCGTCTTCTCGGGCGAGAGGATGTAGGCGGTCTCGGCCATGAAGTGCACGCCGCAGAACAGGATCACGCGGTGCGGGTCCTTGGCGGCGATGCGCGAGAGCTCGAG
>JAAYBE010000291.1 GCA_012719015.1 Actinomycetota bacterium | reverse complement strand
GCTGGTCGCTCACCGCTTATCACGTGTTCTGGGAGAACTACGACCGCCTCGTGCGCTACGACCCCGACACGATGGAGCCGGTGCCCGGCATCGCCGAGAGCTGGGAGGTCTCGGACGACGCCAAGACGTGGACCTTCCACATCCGCGACGGGGTCAAGTTCCAGGACGGCGAGCCGCTCACCGCAGCGGACGTCGCCTTCACCTTCAACCTCGTCCTCGACAACGCGCCCAACGCGTTCACGATCTACACCAACCACCTGGAGTCGGTCGAGGCCCCCGACGACCACACCATCGTGATGAAGTGTTCGGAGCCGCGCGGGACCATGCTGCACATGTGGGTGCCGATCCTGCCCGAGCACATCTGGGGCAAGATGCCGGTCGACGACGTCTTCAACAAGTTCGCCAACGAGCCGCCGATCATCGGCAGCGGCCCGTTCCAGCTCGTGGAGCGCAAGAAGGGCACCTACGCCAAGCTCAAGACCTGGGAGGGCTACTGGGGCGGCCGCGCCAACATCGACGAGATGATCATGCACTTCTACACCAACGCCGAGACGCTGGCGTCGGACCTCGAGCTCGGCGTCCTCGACATGACCAACCAGCTCGGTAACGCGGAGTTCGCCAAGTTCGAGAACAAGGAGGGTTTCGGCAGCGAGGTCGCGGTGCACGACATGTACGACTGTCTCGCAATCAACTGTTACGAGGGCAAGTCGCTGGGTCACCCGGTGCTCAGGGACCCGAAGTTCCGTCAGGCGCTCGCCTGGGCGATGGACAACGAGAAGATCTGCGAGGTGGCGTACATGGGCTACCTCACGCCCGCCACCTCGATCCTCCCCAGCGACTTCTGGAAGGAGCCGGTCGACTACCATTGGGAGCCGCCCGCGGACGTCAAGCGCAGCTTCGACCTGGAGAAGGCCAATCAGATCCTCGACGAGGCCGGCTACAAGGACACCGACGGCGACGGCATCCGCGAGTACGAGGGCAAGCCGATCAAGCTTCGTCTCTGGGGAGACCCGGCGGCGGCCTCGGACTCCACCACCATCCGGTTCCTCGCCAGCTGGTTCCGCGACCTCGGCCTCAAGATCGACGTCGAGATGATGGACGCCGGCGCGCAGATGGACCGGCTTTACAACTATGACGGCGACGAGTGGTGCCCCGACTGGGATCTCGCGTCCAGCTACTGGGGTGGCGACTACGACCCCAACTTCCTGCTCTCGGTCTACACCACCGACCAGATCGAGAACTGGAACGACCCCGGATGGTCGAACGCGGAGTACGACCAGCTCTACAAGGACCAGGACGCGGTCACCGACCCGCAGCAGCGGATGGAGATGATTCACCGCATGCAGGAGATCTTCTACGACCAGTGCCCCATGATCCCCACCGGGTACGGCAAGGACCTCGACGTCTACAACACGACCGACTGGGAGGGCTGGGTCAAGATGCCGGGCGGCAACGGCTCGGTCGCCAACATGTGGAACTACCTCAGCGTGCAACCCAAGGGGACGACGGCCAAGGCCTCGACGGGCATGGGCACCGGCGTCGTCATCGGTATCGTCGCCGCCGTCGTGATCGTGGCGGGGGTAGTGGTGCTCGTCCTGCGGCAGCGCAAGCCGCGGCAGATGGAGGAGTGACCGCGCGAGGGTCACTCTGAGTGGGACGGGAGCGGCCGCCAGGGGCGGCCGCTCCCGTCCCCGGGGCGGCCAGCCGGCGCCCCGCCGCTCAGCGCTGCGCCTGCTCTTTGCGCGCGAGCGGGGAGACGTACCCGCCGACCTCGGCGCGGAAACCCACGGAGAGGCGGTTCCAGCCGTTGATCGCCACGATGGCGAGCGTCAGCGCGACGAGTTCGTGCTCGTCGAACTGCTCCCGCGTCTGGGCGTACACCTCGTCGGGGGCGCCGGTCTGCGGAAGCAGCGTCAGCGCCTCGCACCAGGCCAGCGCCGCGCGTTCCCGCTCGCTGTAGAAGGGCGCCTCCCGCCAGGCGGCCAGCACATGCAGTCGCTGCTCGCTCTGGCCGCGGGCGCGCGCGTCCTTGGAGTGCATGTCGAGGCAGTAGGCGCAGCCGTTGAGCTGTGAGGCGCGGAGCTTCACCAGGTCGAGCAGCTCCGGCTCCAGTGTGCTCTCGCCCACGACGTGCTCGAGGCCCAGCATCGCGTGCAGCGCCGCCGGGGAGGTCTTTCCGTAATCGAGTCTCATGATCCGCTCCTCTCTCGTCATCACTCTCTCCCATTCCCGCTGGAGCGAGAGGAGAACGTCGAGGACCGGTGGCCTGCCCCGCCCGTGCTCCGTCACTGCTGTCCGAAGGCGAACTCCTTGGTGCTGACCCACTCCTGGCTCAGCAGCGACCAGAAGTCCAGAGCCAGTCCGTCGAGGACGTACCTGTACGGCATCCAGCCGTAACCGGCGTCGCCCCACTGCTTGCCCCACGAGTTGCGGATGAGGAGGGCGCCGGTGGTCGTCTTGCCGCAGGCGGTGTTCTTGATCTTCCTGGCGTCGTCGTAGCCGACGGCGACGACGGCGTGACCCCACTGCGCCTGCTCGCCGGGGCAGGGGTACGGGATCCCCCCCTTGACGGTGCAGGCGTCGAACGACGGGAAGCCCCAGAAGCCGAACATCGAGGGGATGCCGGCGGCGAGGTAGTCCTTGACGCCGGCGAGCACCGTGGCCGGGGCGACGTTGGCGCCCAGGGGGTCGTGGCAGAAGTACTGCACGGCGCGGTAGTTGTCGCCGAGTGAGTAGACGAAGCTGGGCGGCTCCTTGTCGAAGGCGGGTGTCTTGTCGGTGTAGGGCCAGTACTTCTCCGGCGGCACCCCGCACAGGACGAGTGCGCCCATCGTGGAGCGCAGCCACGCGCCGGTGTCGCCCTTGACCTGCATCAGGTTGCGGGTCGTCTTGTAGACGAACAGGCGTGAGCCGTTGAGATGCTTGCCGAAGGCGCGTCGCTGGAAGTACTCGACCACGCCGACGGCGGCGTTCGCCGTGCAGGACCCCAGCGTCTTCTGGTTCTCGATCGGCGAGCACCACGCGCGAAGGTCGACGCTGGGCGGCGCCGCCTTGGGCCTGCCGCTGCGGTCGGGCAGGCCCATGGCCTTGGACATCGCCGCGACCTGGGGCTGGGCGATGGTGTAGTCGCGCAGGTCGGGGCGCGGCGGGAGCCATCCCGTGCCCACGGGTCCCTCTCCATCCGGGACGGCGACTGCGTGATACGTCGCGTACATGACCGTCTCCTCTCCTGCGATCCGGTGGCTGGAGCGACGTCCGCCGGCGGGGTTCGGCGCCGAGCCGGCGGGGGTCGACTCGATGGCCGCTGCGTACCCCGC
>JAAYBE010000290.1 GCA_012719015.1 Actinomycetota bacterium | reverse complement strand
GGCACACATGCACGGGCCTGCGACACGCGCCGACGAGGGAGCGGCAGTCGCAGGGCCACAGGAAGACGTGCTCCTGCGCGGCCACGATCGCCTCGGCCTCCTCGAGCAGGACGTACGTGTAGCCGGCTGCGTACGAGTCGTTGGGGCGACCCTCCCGGACCGACGCCACGTCCCCGCGAATCTTCTCCGCGTAGGCGTCGACGTCCCAGTCCGCGAGCCGTCGATGGACGGCGGGTGGGAGGTCCTTCCAGCCCTCGAGCATCGCCCAGATCTCGAGGCGGGCGTGGAAGTCGGCCGGCGCGTACGTGCCGTCCTCATCGACGTCGAGGACGGCGCGGCGGACGGCACGCTCCAGCTGCGCGGCGTCCGCCGCGGCCACGTCACCGCCGGATGCCGCCACGAGGAGCCGTACATCGTCGGTGTCGTAGAAACGGTCGAGCCACGGCAGGATGAACCCCGGAGCATGGACCGCCGTTGCGACGGCGCGCAGCTCCCGCGCGTCCGTCGCGGGCGCCACCGCCTCATCCACGTCGGCGTCATGCCCGTCCAGCGCTCTCCTCTCGCCACTCGGCTCCATGGCCGGATGGTACGACATCCGGCGCTTGGCTGCGCTACCATCGTCGAGATGGACGGAGGGCGGACGTCGGTGCGACACGGATCCGCTGTGCGGCCGCCGGGCGATGCGGACGCGGCCCTGGCGCGCGCGGCCGGCCCGGGGCGCGTCGTCGAGGCGGGCATGACCCGGCGGGGCTTCCTCGCCGGCGCGGCGCTTGCGGCGGCCGCCCTGGCCGCAGGCGGTATCGCGTGGCGGACGGCGCCGTGGCGCGAGTGGCTCGGCGCCGCGGGTGTGGGCGGCGCCTCATCCGGCGTGAGGCAGGAGCATCGGCTGAGCTCCCGCTACGTGGACGAGCCGGTCCGCTACGGCGTCGCGTGGCCTCCAGGGACCGAGCCGGGCGACCCCCTGCCGGTGTGCTTCGCGCTGCCGGGACGCGGCGGCGGGCCGCCGATGGGCTTCGCCGACGTCGTCGCCGCCGCGGTCCGCGAAGGCCGGTCGCCTGCCTACGCCGTCGTCGGCGTCGACGGCGGGGTCTCGTACTGGCATCGGCGCAGGGGCGGGGAGGACCGTCTGAGCATGTTGCTCGACGAGCTCGTCCCTCTGTGTGCCCGCCGTTTCGGGCTCGGCGGCGGGGGTCGCCGGCGCGCCCTCATCGGCTGGTCGATGGGCGGTTACGGAGCCTTGCTCGCGGCGCAGACCAGGCCGGGGCTCTTCGCCGCGGTGGTGGCCGTCGCCCCTGCGGTGTGGACCAGCTACGGGGCGATGATGCGTGGGCCGCGTGACGCCTTCGACGACGCGGCCGACTTCGCACGGCACGACGTGATCGCGCATGCGGGTCGGCTGAGCGGCGTCAAGCTTCGCATCGACTGCGGTGAGCAGGACCCGTTCCACGGCTACGTGACGCACCTCGAGGCCGCCCTGCCGCCGGGCGCGGTCGTCACATACGGACCCGGAGGCCACGGCCACGCCTACTTCAGTCGCGTCGCCCCCGCCGAGGCAAGGTTCATCGGCCGGGCGATCGGGTGACCGCACGTCGACCAGGGTCGTATGCGGAGGCTGGTCGCGAAAGGACGCCCCGCCGGCGCCGTCCTGCGAGCGGCGTCGGCGGGGCGTCTCTCGAGCCGGGGGGCAGGTCCCGGCCCGGCGGTCTCCTGCTCAGAACTCCGGCGGGAGTTTCTTCATCTGGGCGGCGGTGAAGACGGGCCCGTCCTTGCAGACGTACACGGGCCCGATGTTGCAGCGGCCGCACTTGCCCAGCCCGCACTTCATGCGGTTCTCGAGCGTGGTGTAGACGGCGTCGTCGGCGAAGCCGAGCTTATCGAGCACGGGCAGCGTGAGCTTGACCACGACCGGCGGGCCGCAGACGACGGCGACGGCGTTGTCGGCCTTGGGCGCCGTCTTCTCGACCACCGGGGTCACGTAGCCGATCTCGCCGCTCCAGTCCTTGGTCTCGCCGCCGGGATCGACGGTGGTCACCGTCTTGACGTCGGAGCGCGAGGCCCATTCCTCCAGCTCGCGCTTGTACACCAGGTCTTCGACCGAGCGCGCACCGTAGACGATGGTGACGTCACCGAACTCGTCGCGCCGGTCGAGGACGTTCCAGATGACGCAGCGGACGGGGGCGAGGCCGATGCCGCCGGCGATGAACACGACGTCCTTGCCCTTCCACTCGTCGACCGGGAACCAGTTGCCGTAAG
>JAAYBE010000034.1 GCA_012719015.1 Actinomycetota bacterium | reverse complement strand
GGCCTCGCGCGGGAACACCTCCCAGTCGTCCATGGTCGGCATGATGTAGTCGGCGCTCAGGCCCTTGTCCTCGGCGACCTTGGCGAGCTCCTCCGCCGCCGCGATGCACATCTCGTCGGTGATCGTCTTGGCGCGCACGTCGAGCGTGCCCCGGAAGATGCCGGGGAAGCCGACGGAGTTGTTGACCTGGTTGGGGAAGTCGGAACGGCCGGTGGCGACGATGGCGGCGCCGGCCTCCTTGGCATCCCAGGGCCACATCTCCGGGATCGGGTTGGCGCAGAGGAAGACGATCGGGTCGCTCGCCATGCCCCTGATCCACTCCGGCAGGATCGTGTCCGGCCCCTGCCGGCTGAGCGCGATGCACACGTGCGCCCCCTTGAGCGCCTCCTCGATGCCGCCCTCACGCCCCTCGGCGTTCGTCATGCTGCAGTACTTCCATTTGTCGACCCATTCGTCCTTGACCGCCTCGATGTCGCAGCGGTCCTTGCCGAGGATCCCCTTGCTGTCGACGATGCGGCACTTCGCCGGATCGGCGCCGTAGGTGAAGATCAGGCGGCTGATGGCGACGTTGGCGGCGCCGGATCCGATGAAGGCGATCTCGACGTCGTCGATGCGTCGGCCCACGACCTTGAGGGCGTTGATCAGGCCGGCCAGGGTGACACACGCAGTGCCCTGCTGGTCGTCGTGCCAGACCGGGATCTCGCACTCCTCGCGCAGGGTGTCGAGGATCCGAAAGCACTTGGGCTGGGCGATGTCCTCGAGGTTCACGCCGCCCAAGCCCGGCTGTGCGAGCTTGACGAACTCGATCAGCTTGTCCGGGTCCCTGGTGTCGACCATGAGCGGGAACCCGTCCACGCCGCCGAGATACTTGAAGAGCAGGCTCTTGCCCTCCATCACCGGCATGCCCGCCTTGGGGCCGATGTCGCCCAGTCCGAGCACGCGCGTCCCGTCGCTGACCACGGCCACCGTGTTCCACTTGTTGGTGTGCTCGTAGACCTTCTCGGGGTCTTCCTTGATCTCGAGGCAGGGAGCGGAGACGCCGGGCGTGTACCAGATGCCGAAGTCCTGGAAGTCGCGGATGCAGCACTTGAGCGTGGTCTCGATCTTGCCGCGGTAGAAGGGGTGGAGGACCTTGGCGTCCTCCATGGGCTGATAGGCCTTGGCCTTGAGCTCCTCGATGGTCGGCTCGGAGCCCTTGGCGGTCTCGTCGGTCATGTGCCCTCCTTGGGACGGCGGGATCGGGCCCACCGGGTCGTGTGCGGATCCCCCGGAAGCGCGGATGGAGTCTCGGATACGCCCAACGCTAGCATCAGCGCCGCGGAGTCACAATGGAACGGCCGGACATGGCGCGCAGCACCTGGACCAGCGCGACCACGGCCGCGTAGACCGGCCCGAAGAAGAACAGCGCCCAGAGGACCGGGTGGAGGCCGCCGCTGAGCGCCGCCCACGCCGCCCCGCCGCAGAGCGCGGCCGCCGCGAGCAGCGCCGGGACCCACACCGCCGGTGAGCGGCGGCGGAAGAGCAGGAGCAGGCCGCAGGCGAGCATGACGACGAACGCCGCCAGCAGCAGCATCCCGACACGGGCGAGCTCGCCGGGCGTCACCATGCGCGTGTAGCCCGCGTCCAGACGGGAGACGCCGGCGGCTCCGGCGCGGGCGGCCCGCGCGAGCGCCCACGCGCCCGTGGCCCCGTAGCCGACGAGCCAGGGCAGCATGACGGCGGCGGCCAGCGACCGCAGGACGCCGCCGCGCGCCGCCTCTGCAGGTCCGTCTCGACCGGTCGTCTGTCTCTCGTCGTCGCCCATCCCGCCCTTCTCTCCCGTGCCCACACCTCGGCCGGCGGCTCCCCGCCCGATTCGGCCCTCCTAGCGTACAATCCCACCCATCGGGGAGCACGCGACAGGAGGCCGACCGTGAGCCACCGCGACGAAGACCCTCACCGGGACGACGCCTTGCTGACAGCGGCGCATGCCCTGACCCGCTCGTCCCGGACCGTGGTGTTCACGGGCGCCGGCGTGAGTCGAGAGTCCGGCATCCCGACCTTCCGCGAGCCCGAGACAGGCCTCTGGGCGCGTCACGACCCGATGCAGCTGGCGACCCCCGAGGCCTACCGCAGGGATCCGGCCTTCGTCTGGAGCTGGTACGAGCACCGCTTCGGCGTCGCCGCCGCGGCCGAGCCCAATCCGGGCCACCACGCCATCGCCGCGCTCGAGCAGTTGCTGCCGCAGGTGGTGGTGGTCACCCAGAACATCGACGGCCTGCACCAGCGGGCCGGTTCCTCCCACGTGATCGAGCTGCACGGCACCATGCACAGCTTCCGCTGCGTCGACGGCCGCCATCGCGGCTTCGGCTGGGACGACTTCGCCGGCCAGGAGGAGCGGCCGCCCCGCTGTCCCGAATGCGGCGACTACCTGCGGCCGGAGGTCGTCTGGTTCGGCGAGGGGCTGCCGCCGGAGGCGCTGAGCGCGGCACAGCAGCTCAGCGCCGGCTGCGACGCCATGCTCGTCGTCGGCACCTCGGGAGTCGTGTACCCGGCCGCGACCGTGCCGCTCATCGCCCGGGAGGCCGGGGCGACCGTCATCGACGTCAACCCGGAGCGCGACGCCCTGGCGCAGATGAGCGACGTCTTCCTGCGGGGGCCGGGCGGGGAAGTCCTGCCGCGGCTCCTGGCGGCGGTCCGGGAGCACCTCGGCGCCTGACGAGCGGGGGAGCGGCCCGACGACGCGGACACGAAAGCCGCCGGGCCGGACCGGGTACCGTGTCACCAGACACGCAGACCCACGTGCGTCCGGCCTGCGCAGACCGGTGCACGCCGGCCAACCACCGCGCCGCGAAGGAGGAGCACATGAAGTTCGTGCACGTCGCCACCAGGACCAGGGACCTGGCTGCAGCGATCAGGTTCTACCAGCAGCTGGGCCTGCACGAGGCCCGTCGCTCCGAACTCACGAAAGGCAGGGCCACACTGGTGTTCATGGAGCCCGACGCGGCCAACTTCGCGATCGAGCTCGTCTACAACTGGGGCAAGGACGATGCGTATCCCGGCGGCGAGCGCTTCGGCCACTTCGCCTTCGAGGTCGACGACATCGATGCCGTGCTGCCCGGGGTGGAGGCGAACGGCGGCCGCGTGACCCGCCCGCCGTTCCTGCTGGAGGGCAGCGGACCGCGTCTCGCGTTCGTCGAGGACCCCGACGGCAACGCGGTCGAGCTCATCCAGAGACGCTTCGACTGACGGAGGATCAGCCGTACCGCATCGAGGCGCTGCGGCTCCACCCCATCTTGCCGGCGGAGAACGCGCGTGGGATGGCGATCAGCGTGAGCACGCTGAGCAGGATGAAGTAGGAGAGGTTGAGGTTCATGGTCACGCCGATCGTCGCCGCGACGAGGAAGTAGGCCGCGGCGGCGCCCGACAGGACCGCGATCAGCGCCCACGAGCCGCGGTGCGGTCCGGCGCCGATCTCGAGGACGAGGGCGGCGACGAAGAGCCCCGGCGGGATCAGCAACAGCGGCAGCGCGGCCAGGGCGCCGGCCGACCACGAGCCGCCCAGCGTCGGCCCCGTCACCGCGAACCAGCCCTCGTAGAACTGCCAGACCACGCCGGCGGCCAGGAAGAGGAGCACCGTCACCCGGAAGACCAGTTGGCGGTCGTAGCGCGTCATCGAGGGCAGGCGACGGTTCCAGGCGCGCGAGCGGAGCCATGCCCTCACGATGAACACCGCCGCGAGCGCCACGAAGAGAGGTGCGAGCAGCCACGGGCGCCCGGTCAACCACGGCAGTCGACTCAAGGGCGGCCACGTCTGTTCATGGAGCACGAACTGCGTCTCTCCGTCCACCGGCTTGACCTGGATGACCCGGGGACCGTCCAGCAGCACGTCGACCTGGAGACCGGTGACGTCGCTCGCCCTGATCCGGTACTGCGTCGCCTCATACGGCGGAGCGGGCGAGCTCGACGCCGGACGCAGCAGCGGCCAGCGTCCGTCGAGGGTCGCCGCCTGTGCGGCGGCCCAGCGGTACTGGATCGTATACCCGGCGGGCTCTTCGGCCGTGCCGCCCCACGGCGTCGCGCTCTCCACCTCCGCGCCCCTTCCGTCGAGCACGGCGGCCACGCCCGCGTCTGAGCCGGCCGCGGCCAGCGCCGCATCCAGGTGGGCGGGCGCGGCCTCGGCTCCCTTGCCCTCCGACCCGCCGGCCTCGGGCTCTCCCGCGGAGGCGACCACGGCCGGCGCCGGTCCCAGCGCTGCGAACAGCAGCCCCACGGCCAGGAGAACCGGGACGATCCGGCGCCTCGGCCCCGAGCCCGCCGACCGCCTCGACCGTCCGGCGCCGTCGGCGGGCGCGGTCTGCACGGTGTGTTCCGTCCAGCGCGTCCATTCACCACCGGGGTGGCGGGCGAACACGGTGTACCGGTACGAGCAGTCGGTGGGGAGTCCCTCGTCACGGAACGCGCCGGTGACGCCCTGATACACGACCTCCTGCCCCTCGGCCGGACCCTCGTCGGCCGACCAGGCCGCCCGTTCAGACGAACGCAGGATACGGACCTCGAGCAGCGTGCGGCCCGGATAGTCCCACGCGACCGTGAACGCGTCGCCGCGGACGCACGCGACCACTCGCCTCCTGTCCACGTCCGTGATGACCTCGTCGGCGTGACTCACATGCCCCCCGCGGTGCCTGCTCAGGTCAACGAACCGTATCACGAGGCGTCGGCGAGGGGGGAGCGCGGCCGAACACGCCGCCGTTCGGCCGGACGGACGGCGGGCGGGTTTGCCGTCCGTCGCCCGTGTGCTACCCTTATCGGCCCCTGCCGCCGAGGGGCTCCGGCCCCGTCGCGGCAGCCGAAGCCGGCGTGGCGCATTCGTCTAGGGGCCTAGGACGCCGCCCTCTCACGGCGGTAACACGGGTTCGAATCCCGTATGCGCTACCACCTCTCCACACGGCCTCGGCCTCGTCTCCCGCTGTCCGACGGTCCGTCGCAGGGGTCCACGTCCCGATCCGGTCGAGGCTATCCTCTGCAGTGCCACGTCATTACAGTGTCATCGAGACGGGCGTGGCGCGCAGCGGACCCACGACCCTGGACTCTGGAAGAAAGGGACGCCATGGATTACCTCTTCATCCTCAACGACCCCGCCTACGGCACCGAGCGCAGCTACAACGGGCTGCGCCTGGCGATGGCTCTGCTCGCCGAGGACCCTCACGCATCGGTCACCGTGTTCCTCATGGGCGACGCCGTGACCTGCGCCAAGGCCCGGCAGAAGACACCCGACGGCTACTACAACCTCGAACGCATGCTCAAGCCGCTGGTCCGCCAGGGGGAGGTGCTCCTCTGCGGCACCTGCATGGACGCTCGCGCCCTGACCGAGGACGAGATTTGCGAGGGCGCCCGTCGCAGTTCGATGGGCGAGCTGGCAGAGCGCACGGCACGGGCCGACAAGGTGATCGTCTTCTGAAGGGACGCTGAGCGCGCGGCGGTGTGCCTGTCCCATGACCGCCGGCCGGCGCTTCATTGACGACCCCTGTGCGGGGGTCTAGCATCCAGGCAGTCCATACGACCGAATCAGTGGTTCACGCGAGCGGGGCGCTGACCACGGCGGGTGACGGGTCGCCGCTCCCTGACCGGACGAGGTGAGCAGTGGCGGACGACGGCCTCAACGAGATCATCGGCGACCTCTACCCGTACAGATCGACCTCCACGACCTACCGTCGTGTGCCGGCCGAGCCCGTCGATCGTGCCACGATCCTCGCCGAGATCACGGGCATGGCGCACGGCGAGGACGAGCGCGGCGACAAGGGCACGGTCTCGGGCAGCCTCTATTGCGGCGACCACGACCACTACCGCTTCCTCGGCGAGGTCTTCGACCTCTATTCGCACGCCAACGTCCTGCAGCGCGACATGTATCCCAGCGCCACCAAGTTCGAGGGCGAGATCATCGCCATGACCTCCGACCTGCTGCACGGCACCGGCAAGGGCGTGATCACCGGCGGCGGCTCCGAGAGCCTGATCACGGCGCTGTACTCCTACCGGGAGCACGCCCGGAAGACGCGCGGCGTCACCAGGCCCAACGTCGTGAAGCCGGTGACCGCGCACGTCGCCCTGGACAAGGGCGCCCACTGGCTGGGCATCGAGATGCGTCGCTCCCCCCTCACCGACGACTATCTCGCCGATGTGGGCGCCATGGCCGAGATGGTCGACGACCAGACCATCGCCGTCATCGGGAGCGCGGCCAACTACGCCCACGGCCTCATCGACCCGATCGAGGAGATCGCCGAACTGGCGCAGTCGCGCGGCATCGGCATGCACGTGGACGGCTGTCTGGGCGGCTGGCTGCTGCCGTGGGTGGAGCGGCTCGGCTACGAGCTGCCGCTCTGGGACTTCCGCGTGCCCGGCGTCACCTCGATCTCGGCCGACACGCACAAGTACGGGTACGCGCTCAAAGGCTCGAGCGTACTGCTGTATCGCGACAACGAGCTGCGCCGACAGCAGTACTTCGCCTTCCCGGACTGGCCCGGCGGGCTGTACCTCTCGCCGGGTTTCGCCGGGTCGCGCAGCGGCGGCATCATCGCCTCCACGTGGGCGGCGCTGCTCGCCACCGGGGAGTCGGGCTTCCTGGCCGCCGCCGACGGCATCATGCGCACCGCCACGACGATCCGGGACGGCATCCGCGACGGCATCCCCGAGCTCGAGGTGATCGGCGAGCCGGTGTTCCTGATCGCCTTCAAGGCGGCGGGCGACCTCGACATCTACCTCGTCAACGACGCGCTCATCGCCCAAGGTTGGCGCATGAACCCGCTGCAGCTGCCGGCCGCGCTGCACTTCTGCATCACGCGGCCCAACACGGAGCCGGGGCTCGCCGAGGCGTTCCTGGAGGCGCTGCGCGGGGCGGTCGAGTACGCCAGACAGCACAAGGGCGAGCCTGCCAGATCGGGGGCCGTGTACGGCTTCGGCGGGACCCCGCAGGGCAACGCCCTGGTCGAATCCGTCATGGTGAGGCTCCTGGACGCGATGCACGACACCGCGCCGGAAGCCCCGGCCTCCTGATCATGGCCGAGCGCTGGATCCTGGCCGTCGACCACGGCAACGGCGGCCCCAAAGTCGCGGCGTGCTCCCTCGAGGGCGAGGTGCTGGCGACGGCGCTGCGCCCCGTCCGCGTGCAGATCGGCAGTGACGGATCGGCGACCCAGGACGCGGTCGAGTGGTGGACGGCGCTGCTCGAGGCGGCGCGGGAGGCCATCGCCGCCGCCGGCGTCGACGGCAGCCGCCTGCACGCCGTCGCGATCACCGGACAGTGGGCCTCGTCGGTCCCCGTCGGCGCCGACGGGGAACCGGCCGGCGAGGTGCTCCTGTGGGCCGACACGCGCGCCCGCGACCTCGCCCGCGAGGTGATCGGCGGGCCGGTCAACGTCGGCGGCTTCGCGCCCCACAAGGTGTGGTCGTTCATCCGTCTCACCGGCGGCGCGCCGTCGCCGAGCGGCGCCGATCCCACCGGCCACTCCCTGCTCCTGCAGAACCGGCTCACTGACGTGTACGCCAGGACCAGGGTGATCCTCGAGCCCGTCGACTACCTGGGCATGAGGTTCACCGGCCGCGCCGCCGCGACGCCGGCGTCGATGATGGGCGCCTGGCTCACCGACAATCGCATCGGCGCCCCGCTCGGCTACTCCGACCAGCTCATCGCGCGGACGCGGCGCGACCGCGACCGACTGCCCGAGCTGCTCCCCACCGGCTCCGTCCTGGGGCCGCTGCTGCCCGAGGTCGCGGCCGCGCTCGAGGTCGCACCGGACGCGCCTGTGGTCTGCGGCATCCCCGACGCCCACGCCGCCGTGGTCGGCTCGGGCGCCATCGCGCCCTACGACGTGCACCTGGCGGTGTCCACCACGTCGTGGATCGGCGCGCGCGTGCCCTTCAAGCGCACCGACATCCTCCACCAGATCGCCAGTGTGCCCGGCCTCGACCCGCGGCACCACATCATGATCAACAATCAGGAGACCGGCGGCGCCTCGCTGCGCTGGTTGCGCGAGATGATCGTCGCACCGGGCGACGGCCTGCCGGGCGGCGGCAGCGGGATCGGCGTGAGCGGCGCCGCCGGCGAGACGCTCGCGCCCACGTACGACGATCTGATGGCCCTGGCCGCCCGCGCGCCGGCCGGCTGCGAGGGACTGCTCTTCATGCCGTGGCTCGACGGGGAGCGCAGCCCGGTGGAGGACAAGGTCGTGCGCGCCGGCTGGCTCAACGTCTCGCTGCGCACCGACCGCGCCATGCTCGTGCGCTCCGTGCTCGAGGGCGTGGCCTTCAACTCGCACTGGCTGCTCGACACCTGCGAGAAGTTCCTCAAACGACCGGTCCCGAAGCTGCGCATCCTGGGCGGCGGCGCCCAGAGCGAGCTGTGGTGCCAGATCTACGCCGACGTCCTGGGCCGGCCGGTGGAGCGGGTCGCCGACCCCCGCCACGCCCAGCTCAGCGGCGTCGCGCTGTGGGCGCGGGTCTGTCTCGGGGAGATCGAGCTCGAGGACGTCCCCGGGCACATGCCCGCTCCGGTGACCTTCACCCCGTCCGCCGAGTCCGGTGCTTACGCCGCCCGGTATGCCGAGTACCGCAAGCTGTATGGGCGGCTCAAGTCCCTCTACCATCGCCTCAACGCGCGGAAGGATGGATCATGAGCGACCAGTACCGCGTCTACGGCTACCGCTGGGTGGTCCTCGGCGTGTTCATGTTCGCCAACCTCATGGTTCAGATGCTGTGGATCAGCTACGCGCCGATCACCAGCCTGGCCACCGAGTATTACGGCGTCTCCACCCTCGCCATCGGCGTCCTCTCGATGTCGTTCATGATCGCCTTCATCCCGCTGGCCATGCCGGCCGCCTGGGTGACGGATGCGCGGGGCTTCCGCCCGGCGGTGACGCTCGGGGTCGTCCTGATGGCGGTGTTCGGCGTCACCCGCGGCCTGGCGGGGACGGACTACACGCTGGCGCTGCTCAGCACGATCGGCATCGCCGCCGCCCAGCCGTTCCTGATGGTCACATGGACCAAGATGCCGGCCAACTGGTTCGCGCCGCGCGAGCGGGCGACCGCCGTCGGCCTGGTGACGCTCGCGAGCATGACCGGCATCGCCGTCGGCATGGCCGTGACGCCTGTGCTCGCCGACCTGATGCCGATCGCCCGCGTCCAGCTGCTCTACGGGGGGCTGGCCGCGGTGGCCGCGGTCGCCTTCCTCGCGCTCGGGAGGGAGCGGCCGGCGACGCCGCCGTGTCCGGCCGAGATGCAGGAGCGCACGCTCATGCTCGACGGCCTCAAGCACGTGCTCACGCTCCGGTCGTTCCTGCTCATCTTGGTCGTCGCCTTCGTCGTCATGAGCACGTTCAACGGCGTGACCACGTGGGTGGAGCAGATCATCAAACCGCGCGGCTTCAGCACCACCGAGGCGGGCACAATGGGCGCCATCATGCTGGTCGCCGGCATCTTCGGCGCCGTCGTCCTCTCGGCGCTCTCGGACCGCAGCGGCAGGCGCGTCCGCTACGTCGTCCTCGCGCTGACCGCGACCGTCCCGGGCGTGCTCGGCGTGGCGTTCCTCTCCTCGACGCTGCTCCTGTACGTCTTCGCCGCCGTCCTCGGCTTCTTCCTCGTGGCGGCCTTCCCCATCCTGATGCAGTACGCCGCCGAGACCGCCCACCCGACCCCGGAGGGCACCTCCAACGGACTGATCCAGTTGAGCGGGCAGGTCTCCGCGGTGTCCGTCTACGCGATGGAGGCCCTGCGCACCGCGGACGGCTCGTACACCGTCTCGCTGCTCCTCCTGGCGGCCCTGCTCGCCGCGTGCGCGCTGGCCGTCTCACGGCTGAAGGATGTGACCGCTCCGGCCGACGCCGCGACGACGACGCGGTGAGGAAGACCGAAGGGCGGCGCGCATCCCGGGGAGTGACGACGTGCCCGGCGGGGCGGAAGGGGGAGGATGGCTGGCGAGGGAGGACTCGAACCTCCAATCCCCTGATCCAGAGTCAGGTGCCTTGCCAGTTAGGCCACTCGCCAGCGGCGCCCGTGAGTGTACCGCGAGGCGGGAGAACGCTCAAGCCCGGCCGC
>JAAYBE010000289.1 GCA_012719015.1 Actinomycetota bacterium | reverse complement strand
CTCAAGCGCATCGCGCAGGAGCTGGTCGAGACCGTCAAGCGCAACGCGACCATCGACTGGAACCTGCGCGAGAGCGCCCGAGCGAGGATGCGCGTGATGGTCAAGCGCCTGTTGAAGAAGCATGGCTACCCGCCCGACAAGACCGAGCACGCCACGGCCCTGGTGCTCGCCCAGGCCGAGGTCGTGTGCGAGGAGTGGGTGGGGTGAGCGACCTCTCCCTGTTCGCCTCGGTCCCGCGCGGGCTCGAGTCGATGCTCGCCGGCGAGCTGCGGGCGCTCGGCGCGGCGCACGTGAGGCAGGTCCGCGCCGGCGTCGCGCTCCGGGGCTCCCTCGAGACCGCCTACCGCGCCTGTCTCTGGTCGCGGCTCGCCGGCAGGATCCTGTTGCCGCTGACGGAGGGCGTCGCCGGGGACGGCGACGAGCTGTACGCGGTCGCGCGGGCCGTCGACTGGAGTGAGCACCTCGGCGCCGACGAGACGCTGGCGGTGGACTTCAGCGGTACCAACCGGCGCATCCGCGACACCCGGTTCGGCGCGGTGCGGGTCAAGGACGCGATCGTCGACCGCCTGCGCGAGGAGTGTGGCGGGCGCCGGCCGTCGGTCGACCCGCACGCCCCGGACGTCCGCGTCAATGCGCACCTCGCCGGCGGCCGCGTGACCCTCTCGATCGACCTGAGCGGACACAGCCTGCACCGGCGCGGCTACCGCGCCGACAAGATGCAGGCGGAGGCGCCGCTGAAGGAGAACCTGGCCGCCGGCATGCTGCTCTACGCGGCCTGGCCGAAGGAGGCCGGCGCCGGGGGCAGCCTGATGGACCCGCTCTGCGGGTCGGGCACGCTGCCCATCGAGGCGGCGCTCATGGCCGGTGACGTGGCGCCGGGGCTGCTGCGCGCCGAGGGCGAGGGCGCCGGTCCGCGCAGCCGGTCCGGCGGATCGGCCCCGGCCCTCGGCTTCCTGCGCTGGCGGGGCCACGACGCACGGACCTGGGACGCGCTGCTCGCCGAAGCGCGCGAGCGGCGCGACGCGGGCCTCGCGCGGCTCACGGCGACGCGGGCGGAGGCGAGTATCCGCGGCAGCGACCACGATCCGCGCGCCGTCCGTCTCGCCCGGGACTGCGCGCGACGAGCCGGGCTGCGCGACCTCGTGACGTTCGAACAGGCGGAGCTGGCCACGGTCGTGCCGGCCGCCGGCCGCGGGCTGCTCGCCGCCAACGCGCCGTACGGCGAGCGGCTCGACGCCGCGGAGGCCGAGGCCGTCTACCGACAGCTCGGCGAGCGGCTGCGCGCCGCCTTCGCCGGCTGGGCCGCGGTCGTGCTCGCCGGCGACCGGCGTCAGCTCGGCGCGCTCGGCCTCGCCGCCAGACGCGAGACCACGCTGCGCAACGGGCCCCTCGACTGCGTGCTCGCCTACTACGAGGCCGGCGCGGCCCCGGCCGGGTCGGCCGCACCCCGCGGCGCCCGGGCGGCCGCGCGCTCGTCCTCCGCGGCGGCGGTCGCTGCACCGGAGCCCCCGAGCGGCGCCGCGACCGGCGGCTCCGGCGCGCCCGGGGCCCTGCTGAGCAGCGGCGCCGAGTATCTGGCCAACCGGCTGCGCAAGAACCGGCGCCGTCTCGCCCGCCGCCTGCAGCGCGAGGGCATCACCTGCTACCGCCTCTACGACGCCGACCTGCCCGAGTACAACCTGGTCGTCGACGTGTACGGGGACTGGGCTCACGTGCAGGAGTACGCGGCGCCGGCCGAGATCGACCCGGACAAGGCGCGCCGCCGCCTCGCCGAGGCACTCGACGTGATCGGCGCCGAGCTCAGTCTCCCCCGCGCGCGCATGGTGCTCAAGCAGCGTCGCCGGCAGCGCGGGTCCGCGCAGTATGAGCGGGGCTCCGGCAAGCCCCGGCTGCTGGAGGTGACCGAGGACGACCTCGCGTACCTCGTCGACCTGCACACGTACCTCGACACCGGCTTCTTCATCGACCAGCGGCTCACGCGGCGGCTGGTGCGCAAGCTGGCCGGCGGCCGCCGCTTCCTCAACCTCTTCGCCTATACCGGCGCCATGACGGTGAACGCCCTCG
>JAAYBE010000002.1 GCA_012719015.1 Actinomycetota bacterium | reverse complement strand
GGCCGCCATGGCCCGCGCCGCCGCCTGGAGCATGAGCAGCGGTCCGAAGAAGTTGACGTCCATCACGCGGTGTGAGAACGCGAGATCCGACTCGAGCACGTGCACGCCGGAGTAGTCGAGGCCGGCGTTGTTCACCAGCACGTCGAGCCTGCCGTGGACCTTCACGGCGGCCGCAGTGGCGCGTGCCGCGGTCCCGGGGTCAGCGACATCACCTGCCACGAAGAGGATGCGGTCGCCCCCGAGGTCGTCGACCAGCGCGGTCGCCCGTGTTTCCTCCTGGGGGAGGCCGACGACCACCTGGCGGGCACCCTCTGCGGCGAAACGGCGCACCACCTCGGCGCCGATGCCCGAGGCCCCGCCGGTGACGATCGCCACCTGCCCCTCGAGGCGTCCGGATGCGGTCGTGCCGTCAGCGCCCATCGTCGGTCTCCTCTCGTCGATGCGGAGTCGCAGCGTCGTCACACCGGCGCGGGCGTCGTCCCTGCGTCTGTCCACCGGCGACGGGCGCCTCCGCGCCCCCCGGTCGCGCGCCGGCGACACGTGGCCGCGTCACGGCGCTTCAGGCTCCAGGAGCGCCCCGCGAGAGGCGGGGCCCGCCAGCCGGGCGTAGAGTGCGAGCATCCCCGGCGGCGGCGCGTCGGAGGGAGGGGGTCTCCACTCGGCACGCCGCCGCGCCATCTCGTCGTCGTCCACGAGGAGGACGAGCGATCCCGTCGTCACGTCGATCGTGATCGCATCGCCGTCGCGGACCAGCGCTATGGGGCCCCCGAGGGCCGCCTCCGGGCACACGTGGCCGACGAAGCAGCCGTTGTTGGTGCCGGAGAAGCGACCGTCGGTCACGATCGCGGCGGACGCGGCCAGCCCGCGTCCTACCAGGTATTTCATGGGCGCGTACATCTCGGGCATGCCCGGGCCGCCGCGCGGCCCGACGTAACGGATGACGACGACGGTTCCGGGCCCGACACGCCCGTCGAGGATGGCCTCGTTCGCGTGTCGCTCGGAGTCGAAACACAGCGCCCGGCCCGTGAAAGAGCCCATGCCGGGCGGGAACGCGGCCGGCCGTGTGATGCCGCTGTCGGGGGCCAGGTTGCCGCGCAGCACGGCGAGGCCGCCGCCTTCGAGCCAGGGGTCATCGAGCGGACGGATGACAGGGTCGTCCGGATGCCTCGGGGCGGCGACGTTGAGCACGTCGTGGAGAGGCACGCCGGCGACGGTCAGCGCATCGCCCTCGAGGAGGGAGCGGATCTCGCGCATCACGGCGGGGACGCCGCCGGCGCGATGGAAGTCGGGGACGGTGGCCGGGCCGGCGGGGTTCACGCGGGCGACCTGCGGCGTCGTGCTCCAGAGCTCCGCGAAGTCGTCGATCGTCAGGGAGTGTCCGGCCTCACGTGCGACGGCCATCAGATGCAGCACCGTGTTGGTGGAGCCGCCGATCGCCGCCATGGTGCGCACGGCGTTCTGGACGGCTCCACGCGTGATGATGCGCCGGGCGCTCACGCCGGTCTCGACGAGCCGCACGACGCGCTCGCCGGCGTCCTCTCCGGCACGGAGCCGGGCGGCGTCGGTGGCTGGGATCGTCGCGCTTCCGGGCAGGCTCAGCCCCATCGCCTCGGCCGCACAGCACATGGAGTTCGCGGTCCCGAGGTAGGCACACGACCCACAACCCGGCTGGCAGCCGTCCTCCAGGGCCACGAAGGCGCTCTCGTCCATCTCGCCGCGCTGCAGCAGCGCGACGGCGTCGTCGGGCGAGGAGCTGTCGGAGGCCCGCCCCTGGAACTCGACGCCGCCCTCGGCAGGGCCGCCGACCACCATGATGGCGGGCACGTCGAGCCGGGCGGCCGCCATGAGCATGCCGGGCACGATCTTGTCGCAGGAGCCGAGCAGCACGAGGCCCTCGAGGGCGTGTCCACGCACCATCATCTCGACGGCGGCGGCGACGACCTCCCGCGACGGGAGCGGGTAGTGGGCGCCGAGGTGGTGATCGGCCAGGCCGTCACAGATGCCGGGCACGCCGAACTCGACGGCGGTGCCTCCGGCGCGCGCCACGCCGCGCTCGACGGCGGCGGCGACCGCCCGCAGGTTCGCATGTCCGGGGACGAGGGTGCTGTAGGCGTTCGCGACGCCGATGATGGGGCGCGCCAGCGCAGCGTCGTCATGACCCATGCTCTTGTACAGCGCCCGCTGCGCGCTGCCGAGGGGCCGGCGCAGCATCTGGCGGGCCGTGGCTCGCATCCGACCTCCGGTCATCCGGTCACG
>JAAYBE010000288.1 GCA_012719015.1 Actinomycetota bacterium | reverse complement strand
TACGACCGACTGTCCGAGGCCATCAAGAAGCGCTCGATCGACGAGATGAAGCACGCCGAGAAGCTGATCGAGCGCATCCTCTATCTCGAGGGTCGTCCCATCGTGAGCGAGCTCAACCCCATGCACATCGCGGACACGGTGCCGAAGATGCACGCCAACGACCTCGACAAGGAGATCGACGGGGTGAAGGGCTACAACGCCAGCATCCGCGTCTGTGTGGAGGCCAGGGACGAAGGCACCAAGGTGCTGCTGGAGGAGATCCTCGCCGCCGAGGAGGAGCACATCGATTGGCTGGAGGCGCAGCTCACGCAGATCGAGCAGATGGGCCTCGGGGTCTACCTGGCCGAGCAGATCGGATAGCGACGCCGGGCCTCAGCGCTCGAGCTTCTCGCCCCCGCGTCGCGCGCCGATGCCGAGCCCCTCGAAGAGGTACATGATGGCGAGCCCGAACAGGATCGTGTACGCGATGTAGAAGGCGAGCAGGACGACCAGGTGGAGCGTCGACTCGTCGGGGTCCTCGACCGTGACGGCGCGGAAGTTGTACGAGGGTTCGAGTACCTTGGTGGAGACGAGCCGCGTGAAGGCGGCCTCCGCCGCTCTGCCCTCCTGCACGTAACGCCGCGAGAGGCCGTCGAACACGAGCCACCAGGAGTGGACCGCTTGGGCCGCCCCGACGCCGGGGTGGCCGGCGTCGGCCCTGACGTCCGGATCCCGGTACAGCATGGCCGCGTCGACGATCGCCGCCTCCGCGAGCCGACCGAGATCGCCGGTCACGCGCACGCGCCCGTCCGCCGTGGGTCTGCTCTCCGCGTGCCCGGCGACGACGCGGAGCATCCTGTCCGCGCCCGCCGCGTCTCTCGGGGTCACGTCCAGGTCGACGCCGGTCCCCAGCCAGGCCGTCGCCTCGGACCTCGCCTTGGAAAAGGCGTTGGCCGAGAGCTTGGCCCTCGCGTTGAAGAGCTCGTCGGCCATCACGAGCAGGTTCCTGCCGTCAGACACCGGGGCGAGCATCAGGACGAGCAGGACGACGAACGCCGCGAGGAGCCCGAGCCCGAGCGCGAGCTTGCGCGGGGCGATCAGTCTCCCGCCTGACGCGTCCGCCGGCTCCACCTGGCGCTCCCGGACCACGCGGCGGAAGAAGACCGTCAGGATCCAGAGCGCGAAGACGCCGATGATGACGAAGAAGACGACCGTGCCGGCGGTCTCGATGACGTCCGTGGCCGCATCCGGCACCGAGACGTAGCCGAGGTCGTCGAGCCTCTTGGGCAGTGCGCACAGGCGGTTGACGAAACCGGCGAGGATGGTGAGCGCGAAGAAGGCGCGGATCTGTGAGCCCTTGACCCTGGTCGTGACGAGGGCGCCGATCTGCACGCCGGTGAGCGAGCCCAGGAGCATGCCGATCGCGACGCTGTAGAAGACGAAGCCGTAGACGGCGTACTGGAAGATCGAGGAATACGCCGTGGTGAAGATGATCTGCAGGATGTCGGTGCCGACCGTGGTGAAGGTGGAGACGCCGAGGCCGTACACGAACATGGGGAAGGTCAGGAACCCCCCGCCGACGCCCATGATCGAGGCGACGAAGCCGACCACAAGGCCGCAGAGGACGACAGGGTAGACAGCGATCGAACGGCCGCCCTCCACGATGTCCTCGTCGAACCTGATGCGCGGCCGGAGCGGCAGACGCTGGAGGCGCAGGGCGAACCGGGTGGTCGCCGCGGCGCCGGCGGCGTCGTCGGAGTGGCGCGCGCGCAGCCAGTCGGCGACCGCGTAGAAGCCGAGGATCCCCAGCACGACCACGTAGACCAGCGAGATGACGGCGTCGGAGAGCGCGGGGCTGTACTGGAAGATCGCCCTGTTGACGCTGCCGCCCGCCGTGACGCCGGCGAACGACCCGACCACGAACCAGACCGCGAGCCGCCAGTTGACGTTGCCGAGCTTGCGGTGGATCGCGGTGCCCATGATCGCCTTGGCGAAGAGGTGGAACTGGTCGGTGCCGACGGCCATGATGCCGCGCACGCCGAAGCTCATGAGCGCGGGGGTGAGGATGTAACCTCCGCCCGCCCCGATCACCCCCGTGATGAGTCCGGCGATCAGCCCGACGAGGATCGAGCCCAGGAACATGCCGGTGTCGACGTGCGCCGGCATGAGCGCTTTGGCGCCGCCGAGTGTCGCCACGTCGGCCGTGAGTGACTCCGGCCAGGCCGACGACGTGGCGACGAACAGGAAAGCCGGCAGAGAGACGGCGCAGAGCAGGAGCAATCGCCTGCGGCTCGACAGGATCCGCCGCCCTGCCTCGATCTCCCAGCGGGCCAGGGCGGCGCTGCTCGCGCGCATCTGGGCGGCGGTCTCTCGCAGCCGCATGCCGCGTCCCATCAGAAGAGCTCCTTTCGCCGCCGTGTGCCGGGAGCCGGACGATCGTCGGGGTCGCCTGTCGCGGTCTGCAGTTCGTCGGCCGCGACGCGCGCATGCGCCATGATAGTGGTT
Source organism: Actinomycetota bacterium (assembly GCA_012719015.1). Taxonomy (GTDB): domain Bacteria; phylum Actinomycetota; class Thermoleophilia; order UBA2241; family UBA2241; genus CAIXSE01. Next base: position 1,474 of record JAAYBE010000288.1, on the reverse strand, counting down.
GGCGGCTGTCTTCGTTGCCTTCCGGGAGTCGGGGCGGAGCCGGAGGCGCAAGAACGGGGCGTCTCGGGTATCAGTCGGGTGCGGTCCTAACGACGACAGGAGGGCGACATGGTGGACAAAGAGACCCTGGATCGGTGCCTCGAAGGCATCAGCTTCCCTGCAGACGGAGGGACGATCGCCGACCATGCGAGCTTCAATGGGTGCCCCAGCGACGTGGTCGCGGCGATCCGCAAGCTCTCCGACCAGACGTTCCGCTCCGAGGATGAGGTGTTCTGCAGCCTCGGTGAATCCACCTACTGCTGAAACCGGTCAGCGCAGAAGCCGAGTCGGGGCGTGGACGCTTCGGACCGTGCCGACTCGACGATGTCGCGGCGGGCGTGCTCCCGTGCGCAGCCGCTGCGCTGGGCACGACCACCGCTCAGTCGGGGAGGCGACCTTCGTCCGATGCCGGGCGGCGCCGTTGACCGCGGGTCCCCCGCTGTCCGGGAGAGTCGCCTGTGGTGGTACGGATCGCGGAGAGGCGCACCGTCGGTTCTGCCGACGACGACCGTGAGGCGCCCCCTGGGAGGTCGTGAGACTACGGCTCTCAAGAGGGCCACAGTCCCCTGTAAGGGTGTGCCGCCTGGATGGACGGCGGGGAGTCTCTCTGTCCGCATGCCGTGTGTCGCTTGATCGGACGTCTCTCGAATCCGCCGCGCGCCTGTTGCCTCACCCGAGAAAGCTCTCTTGGCGCCCACGCGCGTCTTGGCGGGGAGCTTCGCGCTCGGCAGGAGGTCGTTCACGTGGAGCCGCAGGTCGGCGGGGATCGTCGACAGCAGCGCGCGCTCCGTAGCTGCGGCAGTAGCCGGTGAGCGCGCGGAGCTCGTCGAGCGTCAGTCCCCGCTGCTTCTTCGTGGCCCTCGCATAGCGCCTGGCCATCTCCTTCGTGATCGCGCGCCTCTCCGTCATCGACAGGGCCACCACATCCGCCCTCCTTGCCGCTCGTAGGTCGGGCTCAAGGTCCGGCGCCCTGCGAGCACTTTCGTACGTGAGGCAACGAACCGCGTTCGAGTACTTTTCTGGTGAGTCAATGCGCATCCTTGACCCGCTTTTCGCTTTCCCGGAGAATGACCGCATCACGTTCTGCACATGGGTCGGCGGCGGCAGAGGACAAGAGCGTCCTCGTACACCTCCGCTCGAGAGGGGAGACCACAGGACATTCCAGGTGGAGGGGCATAGTCGCCGAGATTTGTCCGACCGGACGGACAAACCACCGGATTGCAGCGACCCGTCAGACGTCGACCGGATGAGGAGGGTGCATGAGGGAACTCGAGTGAGGCCATGGGGCAGACCGAAAGGAGTCATGGAGTGAAACGTTGGAGTCTGGTGGCGTGCGTGTCTGCGCTCGCGCTTCTGCTGCTTCTGCCGCTTGCCGCGGTCGCGAAGCCCAAGCCCGCCACCACGGTGTACCGGAACGGTTACGTCTGGACGGTTG
>JAAYBE010000287.1 GCA_012719015.1 Actinomycetota bacterium | reverse complement strand
CGCCGAGGGTACACCACCCCGTGATAGCCTCTGGCCATGCTCGGCATCGCTCTCGCCCTCGGCGCCTCGTTCTGCTGGGGCACCGGCGACTTCCTCGGCGGCTTCAGCACGCGGCGTGCGAGCCTCTGGGCGGTCATCATCGGGAGCCAGGTCGTCGGCCTGCTCGGGGCGGCGCTGGTGACGCTCGCCGCCGGCCACGCCTGGCCGGGGTGGTGGGCGGTCTGGCCGGTGGCGCTCGGAGGCGTCGCCAGCGTCGGGGCCATCTCGAGCTTCTACAAGGCGCTGGCGATCGGGACCATGAGCGTGGTCGCGCCCATCAGCGCGACCAACGTGGTGATCCCGTTCGTCGTCGGGATCGCCGCAGGGGAGCGCCCCGCGGCGATCCAGCTCGTCGGCGTGGCCCTCGCCGCCGCCGGCGCGATCCTCGTGGCCGTGGAACCCGCCCGCCGCGACGGGAAGGGCGGCGTCGCCGCGCCGGTCGCCGGGCTCCCGGTGGGACGGGCGGCCCGCGGCGGCGCGCCGCGGCCGTCGCCGGGGGCGCGCCGCCGCGCCGTCGCCCTGTCGCTCCTCGCCGCCGTGTGCATGGGTCTCACCCTCGTCGCCTACGACGCCACGGCGCGCTACGATCCGCTCTGGGCCATGCTGGGCGGACGCCTCTCCTCCGCCCTCGTCTTCAGCCTCGTCTTCCTCCTGCTGCGCCCCCGGGTCGCGCTGACGCGCACGGCACTGCCGCTGATCGCCGCCGTCGGCGTGTTCGACACCAGCGCCAACGGATTGTTCGCGCTGGCGACCACCCAGGGGTACCTCAGCATCGTGGCCGTGCTCGGCACGTTGTACCCGGTCGTCACGGTGCTCCTCGCGTTCGTGGTGCTGCGGGAACGCATCGCGACCCACCAGGTCGGCGGAGCGGTCGCCACCCTCGTCGGCGTCGCCCTGATCGCGGCCGGCTGACGGGAGCGGCTTCGCGGGCCGCGTCCGGACGCCCGCGGAGACCGCTCGGCGCACCGCGCAGCTCAGGGCGCCGGGGCGGACGCGGCGGGGACCATGCCCCAGTCCCTCCGGATCACGTCGAGCACGATGGCGGCCATACGGTCGCCGCCGGCGCGCGTGAGATGGATGCCGTCGGGGGCCCGCATCAGCACCTGCCTGCCGTCCTCGTCCTCGAGGTACTCCGCGTACGACCCGTCCTCGCCGGCCAGCGCCCGCCAGGTGCTGACGAACGTCACGCCGGGGCGCCTCCCGGCCTCGGCCGCATAGATGTGGTTCATCATCGCGATACGCCGACGGTACCCCGCGTCCTTCATGATCGGCTGACCGACCCAGTAGACCCGCCTGCCGTTCTCCGCGAGGATGTCCATCGCCTCTCCCACGCGCCGGGCGTAGACCTCCTGCCACGCCCTGGTGCCCACCTTGAGGACCCTGCCCTCATAGAGCACGTTCTGGGCGTCGTTGGCGCCGAAGAGAGCGACGGCGGCGTCCGGCCGGAAGTCGACGATCTTGTCGACGAGACGCTGCGGCCAGTCGAAGTAGTCCGGCCGGCTGAGGCCGCTGGACACCCGGTAGTCGTTCCTCGCCTTGACGAGCCCGGTGGCCGTCGCGAGGTTGACGAGCGAGGAGCCGAACACCTGGTCCATGGAATCGCCCGCGATGTACAGGCGCAACGGCTTGCGCGCGGTGATCGTGCGCGGCCAAAGCGGCTTCTTCCCCCTTCCGCCGACCTCGGCGCGGGCGTGGTGCCGCTCCTCGCCGCGGCCCAGAGCGGCGGCGAGGCCGGCGCTCACGGCGTCGGCGCGCACCAGCCGGCTCAGCCCGGTCATCGGCGAGAGCAGGGCCAGCCGCAGCGTGCGCGACGCCCCGTACGGGAGCGCCTCGACGTCCTTGCGCAGATTGGGCGCGTCCAGCAACCCGGCGAGGAAGAAGCCGAGCAGCATGGCGAGCAGCGTGGCGCCCGCCGAGGAGCGCCGTCGTCGCGCCGCCCGTGAGCGCGACGACCGGCGGCCGGCCTCAGCGCCCTGGGGGCGCTCGGGCCGGAGCCACTCCTCCCACTCCTCGGCCGTGCGGTAGCGCCCTGCCGGCTCACGCCTCTCACGTCCGTCGCCGGCCGGGTCCTCGCCCTCGCGCCACGATGTGTCGTCCATCCGCTCCGCCGTCCGCTCAGAACTTGAAGTACAGGAACTCGGCCGATCCGGCCGGCCCCAGCATGTCGATCAGGAACAGGGCCAGCGCCAGCGCCACCCCCTGACCCGCCCAGCCGATGCGGCTGAAGCCGGCCTCGAGCGCCTCGACGCCGCGTCGCGGCACGTACTGGACGGCGACGCCGAGCACGCAGAGCGCCATCACCGGGAGCGTCACCGCGGTCCCGAGCGAGCCCAGCCCCGCGGCCAGACGCCACAGCACGGCGACGGCGTTGCCGAGTGACTCGGCGCGGAAGAACACCCAAGCCAGGCTCACGAACGCGAACACCCCGAGATGCTGGAGCGCCCGTCCACCGGCAGTGGCGCCCGGCTCCGGCAGACCCTGGGAGCGACGCGCGTCCATGCGCGCCCGTTCGACCGCGAGCCCGACGCCGTGCAGCAGCCCCCAGAACACGAACGTCCACCCCGCCCCGTGCCACAGTCCGCCGAGCAGGAAGGTGAGCACCAGGTTGGCGTACGTCCGTCCCCGGCCCTTGCGGTTGCCGCCCAGCGGGATGTAGAGGTAGTCGCGCAACCAGCTCGACAGGGTGATGTGCCAGCGGCGCCAGAAATCCTGGATCGTGCGTGCCGCGTAGGGGGCGGCGAAGTTGTCCGGCAGCTCGAACCCCAGCAGCAGCGCGATGCCGATGGCGATGTCGGAGTAGGCGCTGAAGTCGCAGTAGATCTGCACCGAGTAGGCAAGAATGCCCCAGAACGTCTCCCACGACGAGTACGTCTGGGGCGAGGCGAAGAGGCCGCCGACGATGTGGGTGGAGAGGTAGTCGGCGATGAGCAGCTTCTTGACCAGGCCACCGAGGATCAGGACGAAAGCGCGCGACGAATCCACCGCGCGCGGATCGCGCGGCTCGCGCAGCTGGGGGAGGAACTCGCGGGCCCGGGCGATGGGCCCCGCGAGCAGGTAGGGGAAGAAGACCGTGTACACGGCGAAGTCGAGCGCCGGCGCCGGCATGAGCTGACCGCGGTAGATGTCGATCACATAGGTCAGCATGCGGAACACGAGGAACGAGATGCCGACCGGCAGGGCGATGCGCAGCAGCGGCAGCGGCGCTCCGAGGCCGAAGGCGGCGAGCACGCCGTTGAGGCTGAGGGCGAAGAAATCGAAGTACTTGAAGACGCCGAGCGTGGCCAGGTTGACGGCCACGGCGAGCGTCAGCCAGGGACGGGCGGCGGGCCGTCGGCCGCCCCGCCCGCCCGCCGCCCGGTACACCCGGACGCCGAGCGCCTGGTTGACCAGGGTCGCGCCCAGGAGCAGGAAGATCAGCCGCCAGTCCCACCACCCGTAGAACACGCAGCTGGCGACGATGATGGCCTGCTTCCACAGTCGTGGACGCGGCATGAGCGCCCAGTTCGCCACGTACACGACGAGGAAGAAGACCGCGAACGTGATGGTCGGGAAGAGCACGAAGTGGCCTGCCAGTCGCCCCGGACAACGGGGCCGGCACGACGGCCCCGCCTGTTGGCTGCGGATGCTACACCAGCGTCGGCAGGCAGCGAAGCCCGGCGGGTACGTCCGCCGACTCCATGACGCCCCGGACCGCTCTTCGGGCACCGTCCCGCCGCGGTGATGCCGCCTCAGCCCTCCGGCGTCGCCGCGCCCGTCGGTTTCGGGGAGGCCGGAGGTGGCGTCCGGCGCGCGTCGCCCCCGTCCGGGAACCATTCGCTCTCGACCGCGTCGAGCACGGCCTGGGCGACGATCAGGCCGCCGGCGTAGGTGAGGTGCTCGCCGTCCTGCTCGCGTACCTGGACGATCGCGCCGCCTGCATCCGGCAGATACTGCGTGTACCGGCCGCCTTTGGAGAGCAGCCTGTAGGCGTCGATGTAGTGCACCCCGGTGGTCTTCTCCGCCACACCGCGGAAGATCTCGTTGATCAGCCGGACCTGGGCGTCGTAGGACGAGTCCGGCATGACGGGCTGTCCGATCCAGTACACGCGCCGGACGCCGCCGCGGTACAGCACCGCGACGACCTCCTCGACGCGCCGCCGGTACTCCTTCTTCCAGCCGCGGCTGCCGAACTGATACACCTCGCCCGACGGGGTCTCGACCCCCTGATTGTCGTTGGCGCCGAACATCACCGCCACGGCGCCGGGGTGGAACGCCTTGACCTGGGCCCTCAGCTGCGCGGGCCAGTCGAAGGCGTCAGGCCGGCAGAGGCCCGTGGAGATGCGGTAGTCCAGCAGGGTCTTGACCAGCTTCGTCTTCCCCGCCAGGTTCGTGAGGGCCATGCCGGGCAGCCCCATCATGGAGTCGCCGGCGATGTAGAGACGCATCGGGTGGCCTTTGTACGGCTTCGGAAGCGGGCGTTCCTGCAGCGTCTTCCCCGGCTTGCCGTCGGGTCGTCCTGATGTGGCCTCGTCGTCCTGACCCGCCGCCGGCTGCGACCCGGCTCGTGCCGGCGGCGGCCCGGGACGCGGCTTGCCGAGCGCCAGGGCCGTCCACTCAGCCGGACGGTCGAGCAGCGACCAGTGGCTCAGCGACGCCAAGGGGCCGACCAGCGCGAGCCGCAGATCGCGGGCGGCGCCGAACGGCATGTCGAGCGCCGTCTTCTTCATCGCCGCGGCGTTGAAGAGCGCCCCCAGCGCCAGAGCCACGACCATGGCCGTCAGGGCACTGCCGGCGGTGCGGCGACGCGGCGTGGCCGTCGGCTCCCGCTCTGCCCGATCCCGTCTCCTCATATCGCGCCCCATCAGAACTTGAAGTAGAGGAAGGCTGAAGGACCGACCGGGCCGAGCACGTCGAGAAGCATGAACCCGAGCGCCAGCAGGACCCCCTGCGCCACCGGATTGAGGGCGGAGAAGCCTGTCTCGCCGCGCTCCCAGACAGACCGGGGCACATAGTGGACCGCCATGCCGGCGACCACGGCGAGCAACGCGGCCGGCGTGACCGCGGCCCCGAGCGAGCCCCACTCCTGGAAGAGCCGCCCGAGCACGGCCAGCGCCGCACTGAAGCCGTCCGCACGGAAGAAGACCCAGGCGAACGTGACGAACACGAACGTGCCGAGGCACGGAAGCCACGTGCCGGGCCAGGGCCGACGATCGTACTCCAGGGGTGGGCCGGAGACCGTCACAGGCGAGGCGCCGCTGGAGCCCATGGAGACGGCCGTGGCGGCCGGTCCCGCGGCCGCCGGGCCGACAGCCGCCCCCGGCGGCGCCGTCCTGAGAAGCGCCTCCGACTCCTCCGCGAGCGCCCTGCGTTGCTGCTGCACGATCAACGCATGCCGCCGGCGACCGTCCAGGCGGACGTGCTCGACGACGAGCGCACATCCGTGCAGGAGCCCCCAGAAGCCGAAGGTCCAGCCGGCCCCGTGCCAGAGGCCGCCCAGGGCCATCGTGACCAACAGGTTCGCGTAGGTCCGCACGGTGCCTCTGCGGTTGCCGCCCAGCGGGATGTACAGGTAGTCGCGCAACCAGCGGGAGAGCGTCATGTGCCAGCGCCGCCAGAACTCCTGCACCGACCGCGCGGCATAAGGACGGTCGAAGTTGTCCGGCAACCGGAAGCCCAGCAGCAGCGAGACGCCGATGGCGATGTCGGAGTAGGCGCTGAAGTCGCAGTAGATCTGCACCGAGTAGGCGACGATGCCGAGGAGCACCTCCGGCGACGAGTACTGCCCGGGCGTCGCGAACACCCCGTCGACCACGTGGGTGGCGAGGTAGTCGGCGATCAGCATCTTCTTGGCGAGGCCGCCGAAGATGAGGAAGAAGGCCCGCCCCGTGTCCAGGTCCCTGGGGTCGCGCGGGTCCCGCAGTTGAGGGAGGAACTCGGACGCGCGGGCGATCGGGCCGGCCGCGAGGTACGGGAAGAACGCCACGTAGACCGAGAAGTCGAGCAGCGACGCCGGCTGCAGGGCGCCGCGGTGGACATCGATCACGTAGCTCAGCACGCGGAAGGTGAGGAACGAGATGCCCAGCGGCAGGACGATGCGCAGCAGCGGCAGGTCGGCGTTCAGGCCCAGCGCGCCGAGGGCGCCGGCGACCGACGTCACGAAGAAGCCGTAATACTTGAACCATCCGAGTACGCCGAGGTCGACGGCGACCGCGGCGGCCAGGGCCCAGCCCGACCGCGCACCGCGACGACGCCGGGCGGCGATCCATTGCGCGAAGGCCTGGTTGACCAGCGCGCTGAGCAGGAGCAGGAAGACGAAGCGCCAATCCCACCAGCCGTAGAAGAGGAGGCTGACGGCGAGCATGAACGGCTTCCACAGGCGCGGGCGCGGCATCAGCAGCCAGTTGCCGATGAACACGCACAGGAAGAAGACCGCGAATGTGATGGTCGGGAACAGCATGCGGCGTCAGGCCCCCAGTCTAGAGATGAGGACGTCCGGTCGCCAGCGCCGGTTCATGCGGACCGCCGGACGTGGCGCTAGACGCGCGGGCCGCCCGGATCCTCCGCCGCCCCGCCGGAGAGAAGGGCATCGTGCGACCTCTGGGCCCCGTCACGGGACGACAGCACGTGGTGCGGCTTGCCGCCGATGACGTCCCACAGACGGTTCTTGCGTCTCTCCCACAGCTGGTGGAAGCCCTCATCGCGGCGTCGCGCCCGCTCGAGCTTGGCGGGGCGCGCCCCGTAGCGCCAGCGCGCCCACGGTGAGCCCGGCTTGCCCAGGCGGACGGCGCCCACGAACGCCACCGGCGGAACGAAGATCCCCACCGTCCCCACGAACAGCTTGCCCTTCAGGTAGCAGACGACCACGAACAGGACGCCGCTGAGGATCAGCATCACGAGCACCCAGCGCGAGAGCGTGATGTGATCGCCGAGACTGTTGAAGGTGGCGGGCAACAGCCCGGTGATCAGGAGGGTCATGAAGGTCACGCTGAGAATGATAGCGTCGATGCTCTTGCGTCCTTCTCCCGCCCAATACACATCCTCGAGATGGAGGATGAGCGCGAACTCGTCGAGCGTGAGTGCGGCCCCGCTGCCGAACGCGAGGGCCATCAGCTCGAGCCACGGGCTCCCCGACCGCAGGGCGAACGCCAGCGTCCCGGACACGACCATGGCGATGACGCCGAACACGGCATGATGCACGTGCAGGCCGCCGGGGGTGACCACGCTGCCGATACGCAGGTGTGAGCGGCCGTGGCGGCGCGTCAGCCGCGTGTTGAGTCGGGCGACGAGGAACGTGGCGATGAACCCGGAGAGCAGCAGGAACAAGGGCCGCTTCGCGTCGTCGAGCACGTGACCGGGAAGGAGGGCGAGGAACGAGGTCATGGCGTCGGCCTCATCCTTGCGCCCCCGGGGCCGCCACCGAAGGACTCGCCGACGGCGACGCGGCCGGCGCCGGCAGACCGGACGGCAGCCAGTCGTCCATGATCGCCTCCATGACTCTCTCGGCGAGCGTCTCCTGGCCGGCGACCGTGAAGTGCACCTGGTCGTTCAGCCGCAGCGAAGGGTCGAACGCGCCGTCGGTGGTCGTGTAGAGGTCCCAGATGTCGATGAACTCCGCACCGGGGCGCTTCTCCGCCTGCTTGCGGAAGACCCTGTTGATGAGCCGCATGCGCGAGTTGCGCCAGCCCTCGCCCATGATGGGCATGCCCACCCAGTACACGCGCCGTGCCCCGCCGTCCAGCAGGGTGTCGATGATGTCGCCCACGCGCTCCTCGTACGCCCGCTTCCACGCCACTTGCCCGTACGGGATCCACTCCCCGTCCTTGGCGACCGACTGCGTGTCGTTGGTACCCATCATCAGTACGGCGGCGTCGGGCTTGACCGTCCGGGAGACCGTCTCCATCTGCTTCTGCCAGTCGAAGAAGTCGTACCGGCAGATGCCGCTGGACTCCTTGTAGAAAGTGACCGGCTTGAAGGGGCCGGCGGCGGCGAGCAGCGGCTTCAGGGAGAACCCCAGCTCGCCGCCCATGGAGTCACCGCCGACCCATACGCGGACCGGGCGGCTCGTGCT
>JAAYBE010000286.1 GCA_012719015.1 Actinomycetota bacterium | reverse complement strand
GCTCGCCTCGAGCATGAACGCCGTCAGCAGGATCACCATGAACGGGGTGCGGAACATCACCACCATGAAGCCGACCATCATCCCGGCGACGAGGACTGTGGGGTCCGCCGCCGGGAGCACGAGGTCGAGCGCCAGCGCGACGCAGACGAGCGCGAAGATGGAGGGGAAGATGGCGCCGCCGAGGAACCCGCCGCGGAACGCCACCGCCAGGAGAGCCAGCTTGGCCAGCGCCATGACCAGCAGGAGCGCCGCCCCGTAGCGGGCGGGGTGCTCGACGACCGTCTGCACCTGCGACTCGCCCGAGAACATGAGGATCGGCGCCGCCGCGCCGGCGAGGCTGAAGACGACCCCCGCGGCGAGGGCGCGCCCGACGTCGTCCCGGAAGCGCCCCAGGACCCTGGTCGCGACCTTGAACAGCACGGCGGTGACGGCGGCCAGCGCGATGCCGAGGAACGCCGTCACCAGTATGAGCAGGACGTCGAGCGCCCGGATGTGCTTGACGGGCTCGAGCCCGAGGATCCCGGCCAGGCTCGGCATCCCCAGCGCCAGGAAGACGGCGTAACCGACGGCGCCGCCGATGAGGTTGGCCGGCAGGGACGTCCGGCCCGCCGCTTTGGTCTCCGACAGCTCGACCCCGAGGACGCCGGTGAAGAGCGGGTTCTGGAGGAGCCCGTTGTAGGCGGACGCCACGCCGGCGTAGACGAGCCTGGGGCGCCGCCCGGCCGGGATCCGGAGGACGTGCCCGTACCACGCCGCGACCTGTGAGGCGAGCAGCCCGAGGCCGCCCTCCGGGCCGACGGCGGCGCCCGAGAACAGCGAGACCAGCGCCTGCAGGGCGCTCACCGGGAAGCGGCGCCACTCGATCCGCGACGTGTCGCCGGCGATGCTGTCGGTGAGCGACTCCGTCATCGCCGTGGGCGCCTTGAGGTGCTTGACGAGCAGGCCCACGGCGAGCGAGAACGGCAGGCAGATGACCGGAAACATCCAGCGGTTCGACTCGACGAAGCCGTTCTCCCACAGCGCGGTCTCGACGGCGTAGAACAGCGCCAGCCAGAGCATGAGGACGACGGCGGTGAGCGCGGAGACGACCACGGCGTGCACGTAGAGCAACGGCTCGAAGGCGGGCGCCGCGGGCGCTCCGTCCGCCGCCGCCCGCGTCTCGTCTTCGCCCATCGCGGCCCTCCTCTCCGGCCCCGGGCCGGCCGCGCCGTCGCTCTCTTGCATGGCCCACCCCCGGTGGAAACGAGAGTCCCCGTGGCTCTCTCCCGACAGGGCACACTACCACCAATGCGGCCCGTCGTGACTCCTCGGCCCAGCCAGGCCGGGTAGTGTGCCGGTTCGTGTGCGCAAGTTCGGAGAGAAGAAGTGGTCATGGTATGCGTGTGGCGCCACGTCACCCCTCGAAAGGGGCCACACCATGACCCGCGGCAAGCTCAAGCCCGAGAAGCCCGACTGGAAAGCGCTGCTCGCCGACGACGCCGACCTGATGCGCGTGATCGTGCGCGACGCCGTCCAACGCGACGCGTATCACGGCGTCGGACTGGTGCGCCGCTCGAGCAAGGGCGGGCGCCGCGCGCTACTTTGGAGTCGAGGTCTGGAGCGCCGAGCCTAGACGCGCTCGCGCTCCTTCTTGCCCGGCCACAGGCGCTGCTCCTCCTCGGCGAGCCGACGGCAGACCTCGGCGCACTGTCGATAGGCGCCGCGCACGAGATCGGAGCGCGAGATCAGGTACCCCTTGGTCGTCTCGATGACCTCGACTCCGGCCGCCGCGAGGAGCCCCTCGCGGCAGAGCTTACGGAACTTCTGCGGCGAGACATCGAGCCGGATCACCGCATCCTCCGTGCCTGTCATGATGCCGTTCCAGTAGCGCGCCGCCTCCTCGGTGGAGAGCCACTCTCCGCAGTCCGGCATGGGACCTCCTTGTC
>JAAYBE010000285.1 GCA_012719015.1 Actinomycetota bacterium | reverse complement strand
TCCGGTATCGTCTGCGCGAGCCCCGTGACCCCGCCGCGCGCGAGCGCGTCCATCGCCGGCGTGCGCGCCGCCTCCAGGGGCGTCCTTCCCCCGAGGACGGCCTGCGGCTCGTCGGCCATCCCGTCCGGAACGAGGAGCAACCGCTTGCGCATCGGCTACCTCGCCGGGGAGGTCCGTGGCCGGCTCCTCCGGGCGCGTCCGCTCATGCCGAGCCGCCCAGCACCATGAGCGGGGAGTGCGCGAGCGCATCGTACTTCGGGCGCAGCCGCCCTGTGTCGTAGTAGCGGTCCACGTCCACGACCTTCTTGGTCGAGACCACCTCGTCGATCGGCACCGACCCATAGCGGCCGCCCTGCAGGGCCACCATGCGTCCGGTCTGACCGGTGAGGATCAGATCGACGGCGAGGTTGCCGTAGGCGGTCGGCACGATGCAGTCGATCGCATCCGGCGCTCCGCTGCGCACCAGATAGCTCAGGTTCATCGAGATCATGTCGATCTTCTTGCCGTCGTTGTACCGCGGCGCCAGCTCTTTGACCTTGTCGCTGACCCTCTGGCCGATCCCGCCGAGCTTGCCGTGGCCGAACATGTCCTTCTCGCCGCCCATGAACACCATCTCACCGCCTTCGGGCATGGCGCCCTCGCTCACGATGCAGACGGCGTAACCCTCGGGGCGGCCGTTGCGGTCCGCGACGAGCAGCTCGGCGAGCCGCTCCATGTCGAACTTGTGCTCGGGGATCACGCACCGGTCGGCGGCGCCGGCGAACGTGGGGAGCAGCGCCGTGAAGCCCGCGTAGCGGCCGAAGACCTCGAGCACGACGATACGCTCGTGCGACGCGGCCGAGCTCGTGACCTGGCGCGCCATCTCGATGGTGCGGTTCACGCAGGTGCCGAAACCCATGCAGTAGTCCGTGCCCGGCACGTCGTTGTCCATCGTCTTGGGGATGGCGACCACGGGGACGCCGCGGCGACCGAGCTCGACGCCGTAGCTGAGCGTGTCGTCGCCGCCGGCCGGCACCAGGTAGTCGATGCCGAGGAAGTCCAGGTTCGCGATCACCTCGTCGGTGAGGTCGTTCTTCTCGGCCGCGTACTTGTCCTTGAGATGTGCGGGCACGTCCTTGGCCGGGACCGCGCTGGGACGCGTGCGCGAGGAGTGCAGGAAGGTGCCGCCCGCGTAGGCGTACCGCTCGACGAGCTCCCTGGTGATGGGCAACACCCAGGCGCTGTTGTCCGCGTCGGCGTCGCGCTCGAGGTTGACGAGCCCGGCCCAGCCGCGGCGGATGCCCACGACCTCGTACCCTTCGTGCAGCGCACGCAGGGTCACCCCGCGGATCGCCTGGTTGAGGCCCGGGATGTCCCCGCCGCCGGTGAGGATGCCGATACGACCCTTCTTGTCGGTGCTCACGTTGTCTCCTCTCATCTGGTGCGCCGTCAGGCCTCGCCCTCGACGCGGATCACCGCCGGTTCGCCGTGCACGTCCGACAACGCGCTGATCTGCTGGAGGGCGGCGAAGAACTGCGCCTCGCGTACCGGGTGGAGCAGAAGCACCAGCTCCGCCTCGTCGCCGCCTCCCTCCTGGACCATCGAGCGGATGCTGACGCCGTGCTCGCCGAAGAGCGCGCTGACCCGGGCGAGCACACCCGGGCGGTCCATGACCCTCAACCTGAGGTAGAACCTCGACACCATGTCGGCGTCGGGGAAGAACGGCAGGTCCTTGTAGCAGAGGCAGTTGCGCACGAAGCTGCCCTTGACCGTGTTGACCACGGAGATGATGTCGCCGATGACCGCCGAGGCCGTCGGGATGCTGCCCGCCCCCGGGCCGAAGAGCATGATCTCGTCGAACGCGTCACTGGTCAGGAAGACGGCGTTGTAGGCGCCCTTGACGCCGGCCAGCGGATGCGCCTGCGGGAGGAAGGCCGGGTAGACGCGCACGTTCATGCGTCCGTCGATCAGCTTGGCCACCCCGAGGAGCTTGGCCACGAGGCCGAGCCGGGCGCCGTGGGCGATGTCGGTGGACGAGATCTTCGTGATGCCCTCGAAGGGCACGTCGTCCAGGCCTGTGCGACTGTGGAAGGCGATCGAGCTCAGGATCGCCATCTTCGCGGCCGCGTCCTTGCCGCCCACGTCCTCCGTGGGATCGGCCTCGGCGTAGCCGAGACGCTGGGCCTCCTTGAGGACGTCGCCATAGTCGGCCCCGGTCTCGGCCATGGCGCTCAACATGTAGTTCGTCGTGCCGTTGACGATGCCGAACACGGTGTTGACCTCGGCCGCCACCAGCGACTCGCGCAGCACCTTGATGACCGGGACCGCGCCGACGGCGCTGGCCTCGAAGCGCAGGTGCACGCCGCTCTCCTCCGCGGCGTCGAACAGCTCGGCGCCGTGCTGGGCCAGCAGTTGCTTGTTGGCGGTCACCACGTGCTTGCCCGCCTTGAGGGCGCGGAGCTGGAAGTCGAGCGCCGCGTCGGTCCCCCCGATGAGCTCCACCACCACGGAGATGGCGGGATCCTCGAGGATGTCCTCGAAGCGCGTGGTCAGGAGTGCCGGGTCGAGGTCCGGACGGCTGAAGCCGGGGTCCTTCTCCAGGACGCGCCTCAGCGTCACCTGCTTGCCGGTGGCCAGCGTGATGTCGCCCGCGTTCTTACGCAGCAACTTGCCGACCCCGGACCCCACCGTACCGTAGCCGAGAAGCCCGATCCCTACCTTGTCCACTCTGCCGCCCTCCGCGCTGTCGAGGTCGTCACGGGGCGAGCGGGCGCTGCAGGCGCAGTACGTCGTCCCATGTCTCCCGCTCGATGATCACGTGTGCGCGCCCGGCGCCGACCAGGATGACCGCCGGTCGCGGTTGCGCGTTGTAGTTGTTGGCCATCGCGTACCCGTATGCGCCGGTGCCCGGCGTGACGAGGATGTCGCCGGGCTCGGGCGGGGCGATACGGACGTCGCGCACCAGCACGTCGCCGGACTCGCAGTGCTTGCCGACCACGGTGACCAGGTCGGTCGCCGGCTCCTCCGCCTTGTTGGCCAGCATCGCCTCGTACCTGGATTCGTAGAGCATCGGACGCAGGTTGTCGCTCATACCGCCGTCCACGGCGACGTACGTGCGCAGGCCGGGGATGACCTTGACCGTGCCGACGGTGTAGACGGTCACGGCGGCCTTGCCGGCGATGCTGCGCCCGGGCTCGACGAGGAGCCGCGGCACGGGGACGTGATGGCGCGCGGCGCCGTCACGGACCGCGTTCACGCTCACGTCCGCGAACTCGGCGATGGAGCTGGGCTGGTCGGACGGGGTGTAGCGGATGCCGAGCCCGCCGCCGATGTTGACGATGCCGCACTCGAAGCCGAAATCGCGACGCCACTCGTCGATCGCGACGAAGAGCACCTCGACCTCGCGGCGGTACGCATCGAGCGCGAAGATCTGCGAACCGATGTGGGCGTGCACGCCGTGCAGGCGCAGGTGCGGCGCGTCCAGTAGCCGTCGCACGGCCTCGTGGGCGCTCCCGTCAGCCAGTCCAAAACCGAACTTGCTGTCCTGCTGACCGGTGCGGACGAAGTCGTGCGTGTCCGGACGCACGCCCGGGGTGACCCGCACGAGGACGTCCTGGGCGCGGCCCCGGGCGGCAGCGGCCGCCTCCAGACGGTCGATCTCCTCGAAAGAGTCGACCACGAAGTGCCCGATGCCGGCGTCCAGCCCCGCCTCGATCTCGGCCGCCGACTTGTTGTTGCCGTGGAAGTAGATGCGCTCCGGCGGGAAGCGGCCGGCGAGCGCGGCCGCGAGCTCCCCGCCGGTGGCGACGTCGATGGAGAGATCCTCCTGCGCGACCAGCTCCGCCATCGCACGGCAGCTGAACGCCTTGCTCGCGTAGACGATCTCGTAGAGGTCGGTGCGCGCGCCGAAGGCGGCATGGTACGCCCGGCACTGGTCGCGCAGCGCCTGCTCGTCGTAGACGAACAGGGGCGTACCGAACGCGCGCGCCAGGTCCACCACGTCGCAGCCGCCGATCTCGAGGTGCCCGGCGGCGTTGTGCGTACTCGTGTGCGGGTAGATGAGCGTGTGCGTCACGGGCCGCGCCCTCTCAGAACTCGATGCCGGGGCGCGCCTTCACGCCGGCGTCGAAGTAGTGCTTGAGCGGGCGCATCTCGGTGGCCAGGTCGACCGCCGCGACCAGCTCGCCGGGCGCACGCCGGCCGGTGATCACCAGCTCCACGCCCGCCGGCTTCTCGCGGATCAGGGCGAGCACCGCGGCGAGCGGCACGAGCTCGAAGAACACCGCGGTCACGAGCTCGTCCAGCACCACCAGGTCGTAATCCCCGCTCCCGACCAGGGCGCGCGCCCGCGCGAAGCCCTCGGCCGCCGCCGCACGGTCCTCGTCCGTGACCTTGCCGGCGCGCACCCAATGGTCCAGCCCGCACTGCTGCACCGGGACGCCCAGCCGTCTGAGGCTGACGATCTCGCCCCAGTCCGGGTCGGCCTTCATGAACTGAAGCACCGCCGGGCGCAGCCCCTGGCCGAGCGCACGCAGGACCAGACCGAGCGACGCGGTGGTCTTGCCCTTGCCGTCGCCCGTGTAGAGCTGGACGTAGCCGCGCTCGAGGGGGCTCACGCTCCGGT
>JAAYBE010000284.1 GCA_012719015.1 Actinomycetota bacterium | reverse complement strand
CACGGCGGAGTCGAGCCCGCCGGAGAGGCCGAAGACCGCGCCGGCGCCGCCCGCTGCAGTGACCTCGGCGGCGATCCAGGCGGTGAGATGACGGGCCAGCGCTTCCATGAGGGCGGTCTCGGTGCGGCCAGTCTACCGTACGCGACGCGGGCCGGATGGGGCGCTGTCTTCCCCACCCGGCCCGCGGCGCTCCGCTCAGCCCTGCTGGGCCTCGATGAACCGCGCCAGCGTGGTCCGCGCCGCGTCGAACCGGGACCTCTTCTGCGTGTACTTGGGGAACACGAACACGTTCGCCTGGCGGATCCTGTAGGGGAACTGGGTGATCGTCGCGAGCGTCTGTCGCGCCAGGCTCGCGCCACCCGGATAGCCCTTCGCGAGGCGCAGGTATTCACGCTCCTCCAGGCCGTCGCGCAACATCTCGAGACGCAGCGACGAGCACGGCGCCGCCGTCGGGTCGTCCAGGCCGTAGCGCGGGTAGTAGCCCGGATACGCGAGGCAGGTGCACCCGTTGCTGCGCAGCTTGCCGCGCGAGAAGGAGAGCGGGTCGCGATACGGGTCGCGCCACCCGGACCCGGTGGTCGCCTTGCCCCACCGGTTGAAGCCCCAGTTGAGGAGGCCGTCGACGTTCCACTCCTCCATCATCCAGCCCCAGACCCGGGAGTCGACATGCGGCTTGTCGATCACGAACGACGGGTTCTTGCGCACGGACGCGTTGGTGTACGAGTACCACCAGATCTCCTTGCCCGCCCGTTTGCGCTCGCGCACGGCCGGGACGCGCCCGAAGAAGTAGTAGTACCGCAGCGCCCAGACGTCGACGTCGTCGTAGAGGAACTTGTTGGCGGTCTTGACGCCGCCCAGCGACCGCGGTCGCGGGTCGTCGGTGAGCAGGAACTTGATGCGGTAGCCCGATCGGGCCGAGGCCTTGTGCGCGAGACGCGCATAGCGCTCGGCCTGCTTCTCCTCGCTGCGCCTGGTGGTCTCGTCGAGGATGTAGATGTACGCCTTCTGGTGCCAGCCGCGTTCCTTGTAGACGCGGGTCATGTCGGTGAGATAGGTGAGGATCGCGGCCGAGCTCGGCTTGAGCGAGCGGCTCCAGGGGAAGTAACGCAGGAGCGGGAGCCGGTTGTCGGGCAGGCCCACGCATCCCTCGTCCTCGTCGAGGAACGGCGCCACCCGGTCGGCCCAGGCGTCCGCCGCGGCCTTGCCGGACGACTTCGATACCTTGGGCATGTAGTGCACGTGGATAGGGGAGACCCCGTGCTGCTTCATCATGGTGTAGAAGTTGGTGAGGATGAGGTCCTTGTTCCGGCCGGCGAACTTGAAGCCGGCGGGCAGGCTGCTCGCCATCGCCTCCTGGTTGACGGAGAAGGCCGTACGCGTGCTGAGGCGCTCCCAGCCGAAGGCCCAGACCCGCAGGACGAAGGGGATGTCGACGACTTCACCCTCGCGGGCCACGTCGTTCTCGACGCGCAGGGTCGCGCGGTACTCTCCGGGGGCGGTACCGAGCGGCACGTGGACGAGGACGTAGAAGGGCGTCGTGGGCCCCGGGTTCACCGCGCCGGGCACGGTCTGGACGGCGCCGAACTCCCGCGGCACGAGCGGGTCGGGGTACCAGCCGCGGCGGGAGCCGAGCGCGGTGGTCGGCGTGGCGATCCGGATGTAGAAGACGCGCGAGAGCTCGGCATTGTCGACGATCAGCGGGTCGCTGTCCTCCGTCCAGCTGAAGCGCACCTTGCGGGCGCCGCCGCGTACGCACACCTGGACCCCCTGGTATTCGTTGCCGGCGGCGTCGATGCGGATGGTCTGACGGGCGCCGGGCTTGGTGGTGGGGAAGGCGCGCGCGGCCGCCGGGAT
>JAAYBE010000033.1 GCA_012719015.1 Actinomycetota bacterium | reverse complement strand
CTCATCCGCATCGACACGAGCAACCCCCCGGGCGACGAGACGCGGGTCGCGGAGCACATGCTGCGGTGGTTCCGGGAGCGCGGACTCGAGGGGGAGATCGTGGGGGAGCCGGCGGAGCGGGCCGGCTTCGTCCTGCGGGTCGACTCAGGCCGGCCGGGGCCGTCCCTGCTGTTGCTCGCGCACGAGGACGTGGTGCCGGCCAATGCGCCGGACTGGCGGGTGCCGCCGTTCTCCGGCCTCATCGAGGGCGACTACGTGTGGGGCCGCGGCGCGCTCGACATCAAGAACCTGGTCGCCGCCCACGCCGTGGCGACGGCCCGGGTGGCGGCCGCCGGCGGTCCGGCCGCCGGCGCCCTCGTTTACGCCTGCACGGCGGACGAGGAGGAGGGATCCGTCGGCGGCGCCCGCTGGCTGGTGGACAACCGGCCGGACCTCGTGCACACCGATTACGTGATCAACGAGGGTGGCGGCCACTTCCTGGAGCGCGGCGGCCGCCGCATCTACTTCCTCGAGAGCGGCGAGAAAGGGACGGCGCAGTTCCGCCTCATCGTCAAAGGTGAGACCGGCCACGCCTCCGTGCCGCTCAGGAACGGCAACGCCGTGGTGGCCGCGGCGCGAGTCGTCGAGGCGCTGGCCGCGCACGAGGCGCCACTGGTGGTCGACGCCTCGTCCGAGGACCTCGTGCGCACGCTCGTCGACGCGCCTCGGCTGCGCGAACGGCTGCGCGACCCGCGGACGGCGCGCGCGGCGCTGGCCGAGCTCGCGCGCCGCGACGTCCAGGTCGCCGACATGATCGAGCCTCTTTACGGGTTCGCGTTCTCGCCCACCATCGTGCGGAGCAACAGCGTGGCGGTGAACGTGTTCCCGACGCGCGTGGAGGTGAGCGTCGACTGCCGCATGCTCGCCGGGCACGATGAGCAGGAGGTGCTCACCGAGGTGCGCACGGCGCTGGACGGGGTGGAGGCCGACTGGGACCTCGAGTGGATCGGGCCCGTGACCCCCGGCAACTCCTCGCCGTATCCGTCGCGGTTCTCCGAGGTCATCGCTGCGACCCTCAAACGCCACGTCCCCGACGCCGAGCTCGCCGTCCGTCACTCGGTGGGCTTCACCGACTCGAACTGGTTCCGCGCCGCCTTCCCGGACACGATCGCCTACAACTTCGCCCCTCACATCGTGGAGGGGTACGACGAGGTGACGCCGCGCATCCACAACGTGGACGAGCGTATCCACGTGCGCGACCTCGCCTTCCAGGCGCTCTTCGTGGAGAGGGTCGCACAGGGCCTGCTCTCCTGAGGGGAGACCTGCGCCGGCGCCGGACCGGCGCAGGTCTTACTCCACCGGCCAGTCGATCTCCGTGAGCAACGCTTCGGGCGGCACCGAGTCCGGGTCGTTGAGATAGACCTCGCGCATCCCTCCGGCCGGGCGCCGCCCGTTGTCCGCCATCCACCTCTGCAGGGCCGCGTAGGCCGGGCCGATCTCGTGGTACGGGCCGACGTGCACGGTCGACGCCGCGACGCCGCCGGGTACCTCCTCCACGGTCACGGCGTCCCCGGCCCGGGCTCCCGGCGCGACGGGCATGCAGACCGCGACCTCGAACTCGCCCTCGCAGGCCTCAGGATAGAGGACGAACGGAGGGCCGGCCCACTGGGCGCCGGACTCGGCGCCGAACCTCGTCAGCACGCCGAACGCGGCGCCGAGGCTCTCTCCGATGGTCTGCACCGTCACCGGTGTGCGGTGCACGAGCGCGACCTGCGCCACGATCTCCTTCTCGGTGATCTCGTAGTCCACGCTGCCTCCTCCGGTGGGCGGTCGTCGACATGTCGAGGATACGCCCGTCGGCCGCGCGCGTCACGGCGCCAGGGCCAGCAGCACGGCGGCGCTGAGCGCCATGATCGCCACCTGCACCGAGATGCCCCATGCCGGCCCTGACCTGCCGTGCGGGAACCGCTCCCAGTGGCTGGGGAAGAGCTTGCGTCCTTCACGGCCGCGCGCGAGCCAGATCAGGACATCCGCGTCGGGGGCGCCGGACAGGACCCCCATGAACGCTACCCACCAGGGGTGACCCAGCGCCGCCCAGGCGAGACAGACGGCGGCCAGGGAGGCGACGAAGTCGCACCAGGCGTAGACCGTGAGGTGGTCGGAGTCGGTGTAGTCCCAGTGCGGCACCAGGTCCATGAGGACGTGCGAGAGCAGCACGACGACGGCGACGAGCCACCACGGTCCGCCGAGCGCGGCGGCGATGCCGAGACCGGCGAGGACGTGAGTGATGACCCACATGGCCGCAGCTTACATGAGCGACGGGCGTGCGGCGCGTCGCATGGGGTACTATGGGCGCAGCGAATCGAGGAGGGATCGTTGAAAAAGCTCGTCTTCATCATGTTGCTCATCCTCGTGGGCGTCGGCGCCTACTACGCCTGGAAGATGCTGAAGGGCGACGGCGGCTGCTGCGGCTGGGGCGGCGACACCGACCCGTGGAGCAGCTACACGCCGCCGGCGGACGACGCCGGCAGCACCGACTGATCCTCGCACGGACCGACGGCGCCGGGCGACGGCCGCACCGTCCCCCGGCGCCGCCGCGCGTACGAGGTCCGGGTCGGTCACGGCGTCAGTCTGCCGGGTGGAGACTCCCCGAGAGCGGGCGGCCGGGACCGGCGCCGGTCAGGCGGCCCGGCTCGGCGCGGGGGCTGGAGGACCGGCCGGGGCGCGGGCCGGATGACCCGCCGGGGCGGGGAGCGGGGCCGATCCCCACACTCCGCACGGACACTCGCTCGGGTGGAGCCAGCCGTACGGCGGAGTCTGCCAGGAGGGGACCAGGTGGAAAGTGCGGTCCCGGAGCCGCCGCCGGCTGAACACGATGCCGTCGAAGCGGTAGACGGCGCCTCTCGCGTCGGTGGCCCACGCCGGTGTCCCGTCGCACACCACCTGGAAACGGCTGTGGTAGGGCAACTCCTGGGCCGCACACATGACCTGCTCCTCCGTCCGACGTCACCTCACTCTAGGCCCAGGTCGTCGATGCGGCAAGGACGACCGCCGTTGACCATCAGACGACGGACGAAGAGGCGGCCGTCACAGCGATGGAACCGCCGTGACGGCCGGGCGGCCGGTGAAACGGGGACAGACGAGGGGGCCTCACCCCCTTCAGCGCCTTCACCGGCTACACACTAGTTCTCGGCGCGCGCGGCGCATCCTTGAACATCAGGGGGATCTTCGCTTGCGTCATCGGAGTCACGCGAATCGCTAAGGTAAAGGACGGACCGCGTCGAAGACGAGTGCGAAGGTATGTGGTGGCGTAACGACAAGACTGGGCATGGAGCAGCCCGCCTGGCGGCCCTTCTGCTCCTTGGGACGATCGTGGCCTTGGCCGCAGCCTGGGCCGCACCGCGCAGCAGCGGGGCGGTAGAGGCCTGGGTCAAGTCCCCGCGTGACGTCACCCTGCGACGGGTGTCGATCCGTCCGCGTCTGCGCCTGGGGCAGGTCGACCGGCGTGACGCCTCGCCGGCGGGGCGCCTCCGTGCCGCGCGCGACGGCGGGGTGGAGACCATCGACCCCGGCGCGCGCTTCACCATGCTCGGCCTCGTGTGCGACCCGCCCTCCGACGACGCCGAGGTCGAGGTCAGGCTCCGCACGAGCATCGACGGACGCGTCTGGAGCCG
>JAAYBE010000283.1 GCA_012719015.1 Actinomycetota bacterium | reverse complement strand
ATGAGCTTGTGGAAGCTGTCCAGTCTGTCCTGCGGCAGGTCACCCGACTCGACCGCGGCCGCGACGGCGCACCCGGGTTCGCCGCTATGGGCGCAGTCGCGAAACCGGCAGCCGCGTGCGACCTGCTCGATGTCGGGGAAGGTCGAGGCGATCCCCGCCTCCGATCCGGTCAGTCCCAGGGCCCGCAAGCCCGGCGTGTCGATGAGAACGCCACCGGAGGGAATCGCTATGAGCTCGCGCACGACCGTCGTATGGCGCCCCCGTCCGTCGCCGAGGCGCACCTCGCGGGTGGCCTGCCGCGCCTCGCCGAGCAAGGCGTTGACGAGCGTGGACTTGCCGGCCCCGGATGGGCCGATCAGCACAGCGGTGTGGCGGCCGACAATGAAGTCGGTCAGCGGACAGGCGCCGTCTGCCGCGAGCGCGTTCGTCGCTACGACGTCCACCCCGAAGGCGACCTCTTCGACACTTCGACACGCCATCTCCACATCCGCAGACAGGTCCGCCTTCGTGAGCACGACGACCGGACGCGCTCCGGATTCCCATGCCAGGGACAGCTCCCGCTCGATGCGTCGCAGGTTGGGCGCCTGGGCGATGGGATGGACGACGAACACGACATCGACATTGGCAGAGAGTACCTGCACGCCCGAGGTCCCGCCCGAGGTGCCTCTTGCGATCGAGCTCGTCCTGTCGAGCACGGCCTCGATCAGGGGAACGTCGAGGTTCGTCGTCGCGCGCAGCGCCACCCAGTCTCCGACTGCGGGCAGGTCCCAGGACCGCCGAGCAGCCTTGAGCAGCCGGGTCGACGGCTTGGCGCGCACGACGTCGTGCTCAGTGGCGACGAGCGCACTGCCGCGGTCGCTGCGAATGACACGTCCGGGCAGGAGCCCGCGAGAGAGGTGCTCGGCGAAGAGCGCTTCCCAGCGCGGACCATATCCCAGCTCTGCCAGTCGATCAGAGGTGGGCAATGCGACCCCTTCTCCGTCACACGGCTGTGTCTAGCGCAAGATCCGACGGAACGTCTCCGCCAGGTCGGGACTCCCGGAGATGGTCCGGCCCACCGCGCCGGCAGTCTCAAGCATGATTTCATCCATCCGGGTCGTCGTGGAAACCGAGGCGGTCCGCCAGGCAAGTCCGACCGCATCCGCCACGGCCGAGAGATAGGTCCGGCCCCCGCCTCGTCCGCAGGAATCGCAGCCCTCACGAGCTGACGAGTGATATGGGCCCCCTCATGGCGCCACCGTCCCTCCGAGCTCCCCTCAGGGTGCGCTCCTTGCGTAGTATAGCGTCGTCGCTCGCCGACATCCTCGAGCGCTGTCACGAGGTGAGCTGATCCGCACTGCTCGCGACCGATCCACGCGCCATGCGCCGCGGTGCGGACGGCTCTCCGCTCGCGCTCCTCGCCGCGGGCATCGGGCCTGGCGACCTCGTCCGGAAGGGCCGGCGGCCGCCCCAGGGTGGGGCGGCCGCCGGGGGGCGGCGGGGGCTCGCTGGGGGGGTGCGGGTCAGATACCAGCGTTGTGCGATCCGCGGGCGTTGGATCGGCCCCCGACGCGTCTTCCGGTCGCACGCCCAGCCTGATCTCCTGGAGATCAGGGCGGCGGCGACCCCGAACATGCCTCCGGAGTGTGCGGATTGTAGCTGCAGCGCTCAGCCTTGGATCCCCCACCGCGCGACTTGCGGGCGCGCGCCGTCGGCGCCGCCGCAGACTGCTGCCGGGCGTCGATCTCACGCTCGACGCGCTGCAGGAGGGCATGGAGGGCGAACTCGGCCTCGACCCTGGCGAGTCCAAGCCCCACGCCCTTGCGCAGTTGGCGCGGGATGCTGATCGCCTCGCTGGTCCACTCCTCGGGGAGGCCGTCCACGGGGGCGGCATCGTGCCCCGGGCGGAGCGGCCGCAGGCGGAAGCAGCGATAGAAGACGTCGGCCGCGGTGCGCCGGCAGGGGATCACGTCGACCGCGGTGGCCTCGAGCGCGACGCCGCGGTAGCCCAGTTCGGAGACCGGGTCGAGGCCGGCCAACCGCACCGCGACGCGCATGGTGTCGACCTGGCACTCGCCGTCGATCCGCCACTCCCCGCGCCGCAACGGGTTGCGCATGACAGCATCCGCCCCTTCCGCCTCGCCTCAGGGATGGGCCGCGGACTCCTCGCGCCCGGCCTCGGCGAGCTGCTGCCGCCCGAAACGGGTCGCCGTCCAGGGACCGTCGGGAAGCGTGGCCGGATCGGTCACGAGGATCGTCGCCTGCGTGCGCGGGTCGACGCGCAGGCCGCTCCCCTCACAGCAAAGGTAGCGCGCTCCGTCCGGACCGATGCAGCGCGCCTCGAAGCCCGCGGCCAGGACCTCCTCACGACTGAAGGTGCGTTGCCCTGTTCCCTGCTCCCGATCCTGCTCCGACATCGCACCTCCTCGCCGACATGGGACGGGCAGTGCGTCCCCTGCCCGTGTCCGGCCGTGAGGCCACACGAGGTCGCGTTCGTATCCTCTGCCCGCGTTGATTTCTATCGGTCGCCGCACTCTACAACTTGAGTGGAGGCCGGTCCAGTCGCTTCGGGTGCGGCGGCTGTTGAGCCCACCGGACCCTGCGCGATAGAGTCAACCGGTCATCGAGCTGCAGCCGTGACAAGGAGGTCCCATGCCGGACTGCGGAGAGTGGCTCTCCACCGAGGAGGCGGCGCGCTACTGGAACGGCATCATGACAGGCACGGAGGATGCGGTGATCCGGCTCGATGTCTCGCCGCAGAAGTT
>JAAYBE010000282.1 GCA_012719015.1 Actinomycetota bacterium | reverse complement strand
TTGAGGTACGCCATGTCGTCTTCTCCTGAGAACTGTCACATATGTTGAAGTTCTCGACACCCGTGTTGTCAAGTTCGTTGATGAACTTCCCCTGCACCACGAGGCCGGAAGTGAGAGTATGCCGAGTAACGACGACGGCGCGGCCATGTGGGCCCGCGCCACGGAGGAGGGATCCCCTGTCATGCGAGTACTGCAGCTAGGCGTAGGTTCCGTCGGCGAGGTGACGGCGCGCACGGTGGCGAGCGTACCCGAGGTCGACAAGGTCGTCCTCGCCGACATCGACCCGGCGCGACCGCAGGTGGTCGCCGGCAAGCTCCCCGCCGGCAAGGCGGAGATCCTCCAACTGGACGTCCACGACAAGGAGGCGCTCGTCAAGGCGCTCGCCGGAGTCGACCTCGTGATCAACGGCCTCATCCCCGAGGTGAACCTGGACGTCATGGCCGCCTGCCTCGAGGCCGGCACGCACTACCTCGACATGGCCGCCGCCGGGCCACGCGATGTGGTCGGCACCGCCGACGTCGACGAGGAACTCGCGCTCCACGACGAGTTCAGGAGGGCGGGGCTGACCGGCCTCGTCTTCTTCGGCATCGACCCCGGCGCCAGCGACGTCTTCGCCCGGGCCCTGTACGACGAGTTCGACACCGTCGAGCGCCTGACCGTGCTCGACGGCGACAACTCCACCGCTGAGGGCGTGGACTACGCGCCCAGCTTCTCACCCACGACCATGGTCGAGGAGTGCCTGATCCTCCCGCCGCACGCGTTCGAGGACGGCAAGGTCATCCGCCGCACGCCGCTCTCCAAGAGCTTCGACTTCACGTTCCCGGAGCCGGTCGGCGAGCTGACCGTCTGGAACATCGACCACGAGGAGTCACAGCTCATGCCGCTGTTCCTCGGCGACAAGGGCCTGCGCAACGCCGACTTCTTCATCGCCCTCGACCCCGACTGGGCCAACCTCCTGCTGGCGTGGCGCCGGCTCGGGTTCGCCCACAACAAGGAGATCGAGTTCGGCGGCGCCCGGTTCCGCCCCCTCGATCTCCTCGTCTCGCGCCTGCCCAAGTCGGTCGACCTGATCGGCAAGATGCACGGCTCCGTGTGCGTCGGCACCCTCGCCGAGGGGACGATCGGCGGCAAGCGCGTGCGCCGCTACATGTACCAGATCACCTCGCACGACGAGGCCTACGAGAAGCACGGCGTGCAGGGCACCGGCTGGCAGACCGGGGTGCCTGCGGCCTGCGGTGCGATCATGCTGGTGCGGGGCCTGGCCCCCGGGGCGGGCGTCTTCGCCCCCGAGCAGATCGACCCGGAGCCCTTCCTGAAGCTGATGCCCGAACACGGTGCGCCGTGGGGCGTGGTCGACCTCCCGGCCGACGAGGAACTGCCGATCTGAGACGCTCGACAGCGGCCGCCGCGGGCCCAGGGCCGGCGCGCGGCGGCCGCCGACACGACCATCACGCCACGGTCGGACCGTCCCGCGCCCGGCCACCAGGGGGGCACAGGACATGGCCGAACAGCAGCTCCGGCGGGTGCGGATCCCGCTCTTCACCGCCGTGGCGATGATCTTCAGCTTCGGCTGGTACGGCATCGGCGGGCTGATCGGCCTGCTCACCGGCCCCGCGGCCTGCGTCATCTTCACGCGCACGCTCGGCGGGCGGCCCGTGACCTGAGCCGCGGACCGGGGGCGGTCCACCGTGCGGGCGAGAGACCGGCCGGCGCGCCGCCCGTGACGGCGCGGGATGCGCCCCACGGCCGGCGAGGCTAGGATTCGCGCAGCGCAACGCCTCGTCGCAGCCCCGACCGTCCGCACAGACCGCCGTCGAAAGAGGCCCCGGGTGACGACCGTCCGCCACATCCTGATCGCGCTGGTCGCCGTCGCGGCGTCCTGTGGGCTCACCGCCCTGGCGACGCCGGCC
>JAAYBE010000281.1 GCA_012719015.1 Actinomycetota bacterium | reverse complement strand
TCGCCGACGAGGCATCCGGCGGCGCGAGCATCGCCGCCCGCCCCGCCGGCGTCACAGGAGCCCGAGCGTGCGGGCCTTGGAGACGGCGGCGGAGCGTGACGACACCTCGAGCTTACGGTAGATCGCCGTGCAGTGGCTCTTCACCGTGTTGCGCGACAGGTGGAGCGCCGCGGCGATCTCACCCATGGTCAGGCACGACGGCATCTCGCCGAGGACGCGCCTCTCGGCGACGGAGAGAGGCTCCGCGCACAATCTCCGCTCCAGCCGGTCCGCGAGCCGCCGCGCCCGCCGGCCGAAGACGCCGGCGTCGGCCCAGCCGGCGAGCGTGTTGAGGGCGCGGTCACACCAGTGCTGCGCGGCCGCCAGGTCGCCCTGCTCGAGGGCGACCTCGCCGAGCACCACGTCGCGCATGAGGAGGACCCAAGGGGCGTTGTGCACCATCTCCGCGGTGAACACGTCGATGCTGCGCGCGAAGGCCATCGTCTCCGGATCGCCCGCGTGCGCCATGAGGCGCAGGCGGACGTAGAGCGCCGGCAGGAAGGCGCAGAGGTGGATCGGCGCGTCGAGACCCGTCTGCGGGCACAGCCGCCCGCACTCGGCCGCCAGCGCCGACGCCTCGTCCCAGCACCCCATGTCCTCGGCGATCAGCGCCAGCCAGCAGCGCGTGCTCGCCATGCGGTCGCGGTCGGGCGCTCCCAGCATGCCGGGTTCGGCCGCCATGATCTCGCGGTAGAGACGCCGGGCGCGGTCGGTAGCGCCGGCGAGGTAGTGCGTCCGCGCGAGGCGGTCCTGCGCCAGGTCCCGCCACACGCCCGGACGCGTCTCCAGGCGCAGCGCCTCCTCCAGGCAGCGCCGGGCCTGCGTGACTCCCTCGGGGGCCAGCTCGGCCACGATGAACAGGTACGAGGAGCGCAGCGACGCGGCGTCGAGCGGCGACGGACCGTCCTCGAACTCGAACGTCATCATGAGCCGCGCCCAGCGGCGCTGCTCGTCCGCGGTCCCCGCCGAGAGGGCGAACACCCAGCCCGCGGCGATCGCCAGGGCCGGGTGCGCGAGAAGCTGCTCCGTGGTGTACAGCCGCAGCAACCGCCTCGCGCTTTCGGCGTACCCCTGCAGGAGCAGTGTGTCCGCGGTCCGGGCGGCCAGCTCGACCGTGGCGTCCACGTCGCCGGCGGCGAGGTAGTGCCGCACCGCGGACTCAGGTTGCTCGTGGTCCCGGTACCACGCCGCGGCACGCCGATGCAGACGCGCGGCCTCGGCGCAGCCCTGCCGCTCAAGACGGCAACGCAGCAGGTCCGTGAGGAGATGCTGGTAGCGATAGCGCTCGCCGTGATCGTCGAGGGCGCTCACGAACAGGTTGTCACGGGCGAGGCGTTCCAGGGCGGCGCCGGCGTCCTCACGGCCGGTCACGGCCGCGCACAGCGGAGCCGACAGCTCGTCGAGGATCGAGGTCTGCTCGAGGAAGAGCTGCAGCTCGGGGGGCAGGGTCCGCAGCACCTCGTCGAGCAGGAACGCCGAGATGCCGTCCTGGTCGCCGCGTGTCTCCGCGAGCCAGTCGGCCTGCGGTCGCCCCCGGACGGCGAGCAAGGCCAGGTAGGTGCCCGCCGCCCACCCCTCGGTCCGCTCCGCGAGCGCTGCGACGACGCCTTCGTCCGCCTCCAGCCCGTGCAGGCGAAGCAGCTCCCTCGTCTCGTCGAGATCGAAGGCGAACCGCGCCTGGCGGACCTCACAGAGACGTCCCTCCGCCCGCAGGCGGCCGAACGGCAGTGGCGGCTCCGCACGGGTGCCCAGCACCAGGGAGGCGCCCTCGGGCAGCTCCTCGAGGAGCACGCCGACATCGTCCCAGCAGTCGCGGTTCCGTACCTGGTGGCAGTCGTCGAGGAAGAGGGCGAACGGCGGGGCCGCGCCGACCGCCGCCACGATGCGGGCGAGCAACTGGTCCCTGCGCGGAGCCTGCCGGCGACGCAGCAGCCCGCTCGAGCCCGTGTGCGCGGCAGCCGCCACGTCGAGCGCCAAGGCGAGGTAAGAGAGGAAGACGACGGGGTCGTTGTCGCGGGAGTCGAGGCGCAGCCAAGCGACCGGACGCCGCTCGCGCGC
>JAAYBE010000280.1 GCA_012719015.1 Actinomycetota bacterium | reverse complement strand
TGATGCCCACGAGCTCGAAGAGCTCTCTCGTGCGCTCCATGGCCCGCTTCTCGGAGAGGCCCTCGTGCAGCTGGATGGGCTCGGCGATCTGCTTGCCGGTCTCGCGCACCGGGTTCAGGGCGTTCATCGCCCCCTGGAAGATGATGCTGATCTCCTTCCAGCGGATCTTGCTCATGCCGTACTCGGTGCGCTTGGCGAGGTTGCGGCCGTCGAACAGCACCTCGCCGGAGACGAGACGGCCGTTCTCGGGGAGCAGCTTGAGGATGCTGAGCGCAGCGGTGGTCTTGCCGCAGCCCGACTCGCCGGCGAGCCCGAGGCTCTCGCCAGGCTCGACCGTGAAGGAGACGTCGCGCACGGCCTGGACACGGCCGGCGCCGAGCTTGAAGTGGGTGGTCAGGCCGCGCACGTCGAGCAGGCCCCGGTGCTCGATGCGCTCGGGCGGCTTGCTCTCCACGGCCTTCTTGGGCTTGGCGGCGGTGGCGGCCATCACTCGCCCCCCTTCTCGTCGTCCTGGATGCGGCCGCCGACCCAGCCCCCGCCCTCCGGCCGGCCGATGGAGCCGCCCGCCGGCTGGTCGAAGTCCGGCATGGCGTCGTCGGTCTGGACGCCCGGCGTGAACACGCCGGCGCTGCCGCCCACGCCGGCGCCGCCGGCGACGGCCACGGCCGGCTCGCCGCGGGCCGTGAAGCGGCTCTCGCCGGTGCTCTCCTCGCGTTTGCGCAGCTTGGGATCGAGCACCTCGTCGTAGGCCGTGCCGATGAAGGTGAAGGCGAGCACGACGAGGATGATCGCGATGCCCGGCGGCAGCAGGTACCACCAGGCGGGCAGTCCGGCGGCGCCGTTGACCCAGGCGTAGTGGAGCATGGTGCCCCAGCTGAAGTTGAGCGGGTCGCCGAGGCCGAGGAACGACAGCGTGGTCTCGGAGAGGATGGCGATGGCCACCACCAGCACGAGGTTGGCGAAGATGAGCGGCATCACGTTGGGCAGGATGTGCTTCTTCATCACGTGAGCCGTGCTCGAGCCGATCGCCTTGGCGCGCTCGATGAACTGCAGTTCGCGCACGCGCAGCGTGTCGGAGCGCACCATGCGGGCGGTCCCGGGCCAGCTCGTGATCCCGATGATGAGCACGATCATCCAGTAGTTCTGGCCCCAGGCCGCCGCCAGGACCATCGCCAGCGGCAGCCACGGCAGGACGAGGAACACGTCAGTGAGGCGCATCCAGCCCTCGGCCTGCCAGCCGCCCACGTACCCGGCGAGGATGCCGATGCCGGCGCCGAGCACGGTGGACATGAAGGCGGCCAGAAGACCGACCATCAGGGAGATGCGGGCGCTCCAGATGAACTGCGCAAGGACGCTCTGCCCAACCTGGTCGGTGCCGAACCAGTTGTAGTAGTACGGGGTGGGCGCGTGGTACGGCCCGAACAGCTCGCCCGTGGCGGGATCCCGGATCTGCGCGTTGGGGTCGAGCAGCGCGTGATCGGCGAGGAAGGGCGCGAACAGCGCCATGGCGATGAACACGACCAGGATCACGAGGCCGACCATTCCCTGCCAGTTGGCGCGGTAGAGCCTCCAGACCTGATGCGTGTTCCACGTGAGCAGCTCCGCCCGCTCCGGGTTGCCGACCGCCCAGAACCAGACGCACAGGGCGGCGAGGACGACCGCGACCGTCTGGAGGGTCCAGTTGATGGTGCTCTCGTTGGCGCCGGCCGACCAGCCGCCGGGCCCGCCGCCGGCGAGCACGGACCACACGGCGAGCACCGCGCCCTCCACGAGCAGCAGGGCGGCCATGACCCTGGCCTTGCTCCCGCGCGCGAAGGAGATGCCGCCGTACGCGAAGCACGCCAGGGCGGCCACGGCTATGACCCACGCCGGGTACGCCGCGATGGTGGGCGAGAAGAACCCCTTGACCACCGCGGACAGACCGCTGCCGACGGAGACGTCCTTCGGGTAGGTGACCAGCTCCAGCACGACCCAGAGGACGACGCCCCAGACGACGACCCAGTTGCGGAACCTCCGCGGCACGAGGGATGGTCCTGATGTACTCATGCCTGCACCCTCGGGTCGAGGTAGTAATACGTGATGTCGGCGATGAGGTTGGCGATGATCACCGCGATGCTGGCGACGAGGAAGACCGCCTGCATCACGGGGTAGTCGCGCTTCTGCATCGACTCATACGAGAGCAGCCCCAGCCCCGGCCAGTTGAACACGCTCTCCGACAGGATGGCGCCGGACATCACGAAGCCGAGGTTCATCATCACCACGGTCACCGTGGGCAGCAGTGCGTTGGGCACCACGTGCCTCCACAGTACCGCGTTCTCGCTCAGCCCCTTCGCGCGCGCGGTGAGCGCGTAGTCCTCCTTCATCACGCCGGTGATCGAGCTGCGCATGATGAGGTGGTACTCGCCGACGTAGGCGATCGCGAAGGTGAAGGCGGGCAGGAACAGGTGCTTGAGCATCGACTGGAACGCCGCGAAGCCCTGCAGCTCGACGCCCGGCTCCGCCATCCGCCCGGTGGGGAACCAGCGCAGTTTGGTGGCGAACAGCATGATCATGAGGAGCCCGAACCAGAAGGTCGGCATCGCGTACAGGATCATCCCTAAGTTGGTGGACGCCACGTCGAAGGTGCCGTTGCGCCTCCATCCGGCGAAGACCCCCATGATCATGCCCAGGATGGTGGCGAAGACGGTGCCGACTCCCACGAGCAGGACGGTGGGCCAGATGCGCTCGGCCACGACCTCGGTGACGGGGCGCTTCTCCGCGAACGACATGCCGAACTCGCCCCGGATCGTGTCGCGCCAGTAGAAGACGAACTGCTGCCACATGGGCTTGTCGAGGTTGAACGTCTTGCGCTGGCGCTCGATGACCGCAGGGTCGGTCTTCCCCTTGGGGAGGAGAAGCCGGGCCGGGTCGCCGGGGAGGATGCGGAAGAGCGCGAAGTTGAACGAGGCCACGAGGACGATCGTGAGCACTGCGTTCAGGAGTTTGCGGATGAAGTATCGTCGTTTGTTCACTGTCCTCACGGATCACCCGCACCGAACGCACGCACGAGCGGATCCTCGACCCCCTCTCTCACATCCGTGGTCGCCGGACCGCGGAGACACCCCTCCTCGGCCTCCCCGCATCCGCCGCGAAGCTTGGCCCGGCCGCGCGACGCGGGCGTCGCGCGGCGGCGCCCCGGCGGTGCGTGACCCAGCGTACACGAGCTCCCGCAAGGACGTCGGCCCGACACTGACGGGGACCGAGCCGTGCGGTGTTCATCGTAGACCCACACCGGACGCGCGGCAAGGCCCCCGGCCGCATGCGTCAGACGCCGGGGAGTCGTGCGTCGCGACCGGCGCGTCGCAGCGCCTGCACCAAGCGGTCGAGCGGCACCTCGTACGCGACGTTGCCGTCGCGTCCGACCGTGGTGACGGCGGCGGTGAGCGAGTTGTGGACGCTCTCCGCGGTCGCGTCGACCGCCCCCTCGAAGAGCTCCCCCATCTCGTCGTTGCTGACGGAGACGAGAGTGAGCGGCTCCGGAGACGTGCGCGGGATGCGCTGCGCGGTCGAGAAGGCGAGCATGATCTCGCCGCTGCCGTCGGACGCGTACGAGCCGGTCGCCGCGAGGCCCAGGGAGCAGCGCGCGGCCATACGCGCGCACTGCCGTGCGGTGAGAGGGGCGTCGGTCGCGAGGACGACGATGCACGACCCCTCCCGACCCTCCTTCGGCATGAGGTCGGTGATCTCGCGACCCACCGGCGCGCCGTCGACGCTGAGCCGGTGGCGCACGCCGAAGTTGGTCAACGCCAGGACGCCGACCGTGTAGCGGCGCCCGTGCGCGGTCACGACCCGTGAGGAGGTGCCGATACCGGCCTTGAAGTCGAAGCAGGACATGCCGGTGCCGGCCCCGACACAACCCTCGGCCACGGGCCCGCCCGCGGCGCCGTCCAGCGCCGCGTGTACGTGCTCCGCGCCGACGTGCATGCCGCGCAGGTCGTTGAGGAACCCGTCGTCGCACTCGCCGACCACCGGCATGACCGCGTCCTCGAGCCCCGCGCCGGGCTGGCGCCCCATGATCCAGCGCACCGCGGCGTCGTAGACCGCACCGGCGCTCTGGGAGTTGGTCAGCAGGATGGGCGTCTCGACGAGCCCCCACTCGCGCACGGCGCTGATGCCGATGAGCTCGCCCACCCCGTTGGCGACGTGAGCGCCGGCCACGACACGCCCGTGCCAGAGGTCGTCGGCGTGCGGGAAGATCGCGGTCACCCCCGTGCGGGCGGGCCCGCTGCCGGACGGCAGCTCGGACCCGCCCCACGAGACCGTGCAGTGGCCGACCCGCACACCGGGGACGTCGGTGACGGCGTTGAGCGCTCCGGTCGGCAGCCTGCCGACGGCGACCCCCAGGTCGCGCAGGCGACAACGGGCCGGCGCCGTCATCCGGCTACCTGGCCGGGCGTGGGGCCCAGCGCGCCCCACGCCGCCGGGTCGGCCGCCCCGGCATCAGTCCAGGATGCCGGCGCGATGGGCCTTCAGGTACGCGCCGCAGAAGTTGTCCTCGCCGCGCAACGCCTCGATCGACTTGATGGTCGCCATCATCGGCTTGCTGCGCACGTCGACGATCAGGCCGTCCAGCCCGATGCCCGCGCACATCGCCACGAACGTCCGGTTGAGCAGGCCCCTGTTCGGCAGACCGAAGCTCACGTTGCTGAGGCCGCCGGTGGTGCGAGAGGGGAGTCGCTCCTTGATGAGCTTGAGACTGTCCATGGTGACGCCCGGGGCAGTCGGGTCGGCGGAGACGGCCATGACGAGCGGGTCGATCCAGAGGTCCTCGGCCGGGAGGCCGGCACCGGTGCACAGGTCGAAGATCTGCTTGGCCACCGCGAAACGGTCCTCGGCGGTCGGCGGGATGCCCTCGTTGCTGAGGCAGAGGCCCACGACCGGGCACTTGTGCTTCTCGATGAGCGGGAGCACGGCGTCGATACGCGGCTGCTCACCGCTGATCGAGTTGATGAACGGGACCTTGCCGCCCTTGTCGATGATCGTCTGGACGCCGGCGTCGAGCGCCTTGGGATTGGCGGAGTCGACCATGAGCTGCATGTCGGTGACGCCCATGACGACCTCGATGAGCCAGAGGAGGTCGTCGACCTCGTTGCCGCCGGCGACGCCGCCGTTCACGTCGAGCAGGCCGGCGCCCGCCTCGACCTGCTCCAGCGCCAGGTTCTTGATGAACTCCGCGTCACGCGCCTGGATCGCCTCGGCGACCTGCTTGCGCGTCCCGTTGATCGACTCACCCATCAACAGCATTGGACAACCTCCACGACGAATACCCGGGACGGACGTGCAGAGTATATAGGTCGGCGGACCCGCGGCACACCGCCGCCCGGCTCGGCTGCGCCGGTCGGTCCGGACGCAGCGCGACCGGGAGG
>JAAYBE010000279.1 GCA_012719015.1 Actinomycetota bacterium | reverse complement strand
TGCGCGGGCAGCCGGAACGGGCCGGGAGCCGCGCCGACCCGGCGCGGGCGTGAGCGCGCCGCATCCCGTGCTCCGGCGTCGGCCGGCGCCTCTCTCAGCGCGACGCGGTCCCCGGTGACCAGGTCCGGCGACTCCGCTCCCAGGCTGGATCGTCGCGCCACACGAAGGTGTCGTCCTGCAGATCGCGCAACGCCAGCCTGATCTCCTCGCGCGTGTTCATCACGAACGGGCCGTAGCGCGCGATCGGCTCGCCGAGCGGCTTGCCGCTGACGAGAAGGAACCGGACGGGCGACGTGTCCGCCACCACGCGCACCACGTCGCCGTCGCCGAACACGGCCATCCGCGGGGCCGGGAGCAGCACGCCGTCGAGTTCGCCGCGGTACCCGAGGTCGCCGGCGACACCGAAACGGCCCTCGCCGACGAAGACATAGGCGAGCGCGGTGTGTCCCCGCGGCACAGGCTGCACGAAGCTCCCTCCGGCCGGCAGCGCGACGTCGAGGTACTCCGGGTCGGCGTAGATCTCCCTCACGGCGCCTCGCACGCCGTCCACCTCGCCGGCCACCACACGGATCAGGGCGCCGTCGTCGCGCCGCACCTCGGGGATCTGCGCGGCGCCCACGTCCTGGTAGCGGGGACGCGACATCTTGAGTTCGGCCGGGAGGTTCACCCAGAGCTGGAATCCCCCCATACGCCGGTCCGGCCCCGGCTGCGGCATCTCCTCATGCATGATGCCGCCGCCGGCCGTCATCCACTGGACGTCGCCGGGGCCTATCCTCCCGGCGTTGCCGATGCTGTCGCGGTGGTCCACCTCACCGGCCAGCATGTAGGTCACCGTCTCGATGCCGCGGTGCGGGTGCCAGGGGAAGCCCGCCAGGTAATCCGTCGGCTCGTCTGAGCCGAAGTGGTCGAAGAGGAGGAAGGGGTCCACGTAATCGAGCGTCGGTGTCGCGATGCTCCGCATGAGCCGCACGCCCGCACCCTCCATGACCGCCTGTGGGGTGATCACGCGCTCGACCACGCGGGATCCCCCGCGGTCCGGTGGATCAGCCCGGCCCGGCGGGCTGGTCGGTTTGAGCTCGTCGTCCATGTCGCGCTCCTCGGAGAGGGAATGGCCGTGCCCCGGGTCTACCCCGGGGGCGGGAAGAGGAACCGCGACACGGTGGCGCCGGACCCGAGGCCGACGATCAGGCCCGACGTGTGGTGAGAAGGATCAGGACCGCGACGGCGATGAACACGCACGAGGCGAGGACGGGGTGCCAGACCGGCGCCCACCATTCGCCCGGGATCAGGAAGAGCAGGTCGCGGTCGCCGAGCGAGGACGGCCAGCGGAGCAGCACCCACAGCCACATGTAGTAGGCGATGTCCCATACGCCGAAGGCGAGGATCCAGTAGGCGAACCTCTGCCACCACGTCCTCCCCGCGAGGAAACCGACGGCCAGCAGCATGACCATGGTGGCCGCCTCGCGCGCCTGCTCGTGAAGAAGGTAGACGCGCGGGAAGTGGAAACCGGCAGGGGAGAAGCGCAGGTCGTACTGCACGCCGAACAACCGGCGCAGGTAGTAGACGACCATCGCCTCCACGAGCGCGAACGCGACCGACCAGGCGACCACGACCGCGAGACGCATCCACACACCGCGTGCCGACTCCCTGCCCATGCCGCCATCATACGGCGGGCGACGGACACCGTCTCGCCCGCGCGCCGGCCCGGGGTCAGCGCCTGTACTTCTCCTCGCGCACCCGGGCCGACCGGGCGTGACCGGGCATGAGCTCGGCGTCGCTGAGCAGCGCCGCGTGCGGCGCGATCTCAAGGGCGCCGGCGCGCGTGCAGCGCTGGTAGGTCACCGTCTTGAGGAACTTGCCGACCCAGAGGCCGCCCGTGTAGCGGGCGGCCCTCCCCGTCGGCAGGGTGTGGTTGGTGCCGATCGCCTTGTCGCTGAAGGTGATGGTCGCCTCCTCGCCGACGCACAGCGTGCCGTAGTTGGAGAGGCGGTCGGCGTACCAGTCCGCATCTGCGGCGTGGACCTCCAGATGCTCCGGCGCGTAACGGTCGGCGACGGCCGCCGCCTCCTCGCGGCCGGCCACGACGATGACTTCGCCCAGCGCCCCCCAGGACTCGCGCAGCACCTCCGCCGACGGCAGCAGGGGCAGCTGGCGCTCCACCTCCGCGAGCGTCG
The DNA here is from genome assembly GCA_012719015.1 of Actinomycetota bacterium. Classification (GTDB taxonomy): domain Bacteria; phylum Actinomycetota; class Thermoleophilia; order UBA2241; family UBA2241; genus CAIXSE01. The sequence continues at coordinate 133 of JAAYBE010000279.1, read as the reverse complement.
CCTCGCCGACGGCGGCCGAGGTGGTGACCAGCACGGCCGGCGAGGTGGGGCCGTGCTCGGCCTGGCCCAGCAGGTCGGCGGCGAGCACCTCCGGGTCGGCCGACCCGTCGGCCACGATCAGGATCTCGGTCGG
>JAAYBE010000278.1 GCA_012719015.1 Actinomycetota bacterium | reverse complement strand
TCAAGACCGGCCTCATGGTGGGCCTCGGCGAGAGCGCCGACGAGGTCGCGGCCCTGCTGGCCGACGCGGCAGAGTCGGGCGTGGACGTCGTGACCGTGGGCCAGTACCTGCAGCCCGAGGCCGGTTGCCTGCCGGTGCGGCGCTACGTGCCGCCGGCCGAGTTCGCCGCCCTCCGGCGTCGCGGCGAGGAGCTGGGGATGGCCGTCGTTGCGGCGCCCTTCGTGCGCTCTTCGTACAAGGCCGGTGAGCTGCTGGGGTCCGGCGGATGAGTGCGCCTGACCTGACTGCTCGGGGCGAGTCGCTGCCCCTGGCGAGGCCACAGGTGGTGGTCTTCGACCTCGACTACACTCTGCTGCGGCCCGGCGACCAGTTCGACGCGCCGGGCTATGTGCGCACCGGGGCCCGCTTCGGCCTCTCGCTGGACGCGGCACGCTGGCCGCAGGCGGAGCGCGCCGCCCACGCCGCCGTCGCAGCGCGGCGTGAGGAGACGGGGCTGGTCCATGACGACCAGCTCCTCGCCGTGATCGCCCGCACCATCGTCGAGGAGCTGGGCGGCGGCCCCAGGGGTGCGGTCGCGCTGGCCGTGCGGGCCATCATCGCAGCCTGGTCCGAGGCCGGGAGCTTCGGGCTCTACGACGACGTCGTGCCGTGTCTGGAGGCGCTCCGCACGGCCGGGGTACGAATGGCGCTCCTCTCCAACGCATTGGGCCATGGAGTGGAGGACATCGTCGCGCACTTCGCCCTGGACGGTTACCTGGCGGCCGCCGTCTCCAGCCTCGAGACCGGGGCCGTCAAACCCGCGCCACGGATGTTCTCCACCCTGTTCGGACTGCTCGGGATCGCGCCGGGGGACGCGGTCATGGTCGGTGACAGCCTGGAGGACGACGTGTCCGGGGCTCTCGCCAGCGGGGCGCACGCCATCCTGCTGGACCGGTCCCGGCGGTACCGGGGTCTCGCGGTCCCGCGCATCGAGTCGCTGGCCGAGCTGCCTGCGGCGCTCGGACTCTGACGCGGCTCGCGCTCCGGGCGGCGTGCCGCTGGACGTCACGAGGAGTGGAGCGCCCGGCATGACGGCGTCGCCGGCTCACACGTCGGCGTGGTGCGTCGACCGTCAAGGCGTCGGTGCGGCGGCCGCGGGGCGACCGACGAGGATCGCCCCATCGGCGCCGGCCAGCCACGCCGTCCCCGCCGTCACGCCCGCCGCGCGCAGGGTGCTGTCGGTGCCGGCGTCACGGGCCGTCCACGTGGTGCCACCGTCGGCGGTCTGCAGCGTGAGGCCGCGTTCGCCGCACGCCCAGCCGGTCCCATCCGGTCCCATCGCCACCGCCAGGAGTACGACCGGCGATGTCCACTGCGGCAGCCAGGTCTCGCCGCCGTCGGTGGTCGCCAGGAGCGATCCCTGGGGTCGATCTCCGTCAATGCCCCAATCCTCCACGGCGGCCCATCCGTGGAGCGCGTCGATGAAGCAGAGGTCGCGGATGCGTCCCCACACGGGGAGGTCGATCGTCCGCCAGCTTGAGCCTCCGTCGACCGTGCGGACGATCTGCGCGCGAGTCTCTCCGTAGGTCGCGCCTCCGCCCGCCCATCCGTGTGCCTGGTCGACGAAGGTGACGCAGTGGAGGTCGTCCGCCGTGACATGTGCCGCCTGCCACGCGCCGGCTCCGTCACGGCTTGCGAGGAGCGTCCCAGCCCGCCCGACGACGACGACCGTGTCGGGCGCCGGGGCGGCGACCGCGGAGAGATCGTCGTCGGTGGGCGGCTGGACACCGGTCCACGTCTCGCCGCCGTCCGTGCTTGTGACGACAGTCCCGTCGTCGCCCACCGCCCAGCCGCGAGGGCCGCGTCGGGCGAGGCCGCGGAGGTCCTTGTCGGCGATCCGTGAGCGGAGGACTCGGTCGCCGGCGGCGCGCAGCAGCCTGCCGTCGGCGCCGACCGCCCAGGTCTGGCCTTCGGAGATCGACAGGTCGTTCCATCCCGAGCGTGGCCCCTGGCCGAGCGCCCGCCATCTCCTGCCGCCGTCGGTGCTGCGGCAGAGGGCGCCGCCGGCTCCACCGGCGAGCACGACGTCGGGGCGGGCGACCGCCAGCGCGCCACAGGGAC
>JAAYBE010000277.1 GCA_012719015.1 Actinomycetota bacterium | reverse complement strand
GCGAGCCACTCCTCGCATCTCCTCGTGAGGGAGGGCGTACGCTCCAGCCTCACGTGCCCGCTGATCGTCGAGGGCCGTGTCCTCGGCTTCATGTTCAGGGACTCCCGCGAGCCGAACGCGTTCACCTCTCACCACGTGGACCTCGAGGTCTCGATCTCGGAACGCCTGAGCCAGGCCGTGGAGAAGGCGTGGCGGATCGAGCAGCTGACGACGGCCAACCGGGCGTACATGGAGATGCTGGCTTTCGTCAGCCACGAGATCAAGAACCCGGTCGCGTCCCTCGTCACGGACGCCCGGCTGCTGCAACAGGGGTATCTGGGCGCGCTGGAGCCCGGGCAACGGGACAAGATCGACCGCATGATCGGCAAGGGCGAGTATCTGCTCAGCCTCGTCCAGGACTACCTCGACCTGGCGCGGATCGACGGTGGCGACCTCTCCCTCACGAGGCGTCCGGACGTGGACGTGCTGGCCGACGTCATCGCTCCCTCACTGGACCTCGTCCGCTCCGACCTGGACGCGCGTCACATGCAGCTGGAACTCGACCTGCCGACGGAGACGGCGACCGCCGAGTGCGACCCGGGCCTGTTGCGCATCGTCGTGGCCAATCTGCTGAGCAACGCCGTCAAGTACGGCGACGAGGGCGGTCTCGTCCGCCTGCGGCTGATCAGAGAGCCCTCCCGCCTCGAGGTGTCGGTGTGGAACCAGGGGCCGGGGTTCGCCCCCGAGGACAAGAGCCGTCTCTTCCAGCGCTTCTCCCGCCTGCGGACACGAGGTGAGGCGAAGCGCGGCACGGGAGTCGGGCTGTACAGCGCCTGGCGCATCGTGAAGCTCCACAACGGGCGCATAAGAGCGCGATCCGAGCCCGGCGCCTGGGCGGAGTTCTCCTTCGAGCTGCCGCAGCCGCTGGACCCCCCCGGAGGCTGAGGTGGAGACGCGCGGCGAGCCGCCGATCACGGGAGGAGAGGAGGCGGCCCTGCGAGGCCTGACGCCCGACGACCACGTGGAGACGTCGCGCTTCCGACGACCCATGGTCCTCCGCGTGGTCGGGGCCAACGTCCTCCTTGCCGCCGTCGTCGCCGCAGGCACGGCGGCCATCGTCTCCAGGGCCGGCGGCGGTCACGCCCTTCTGATGGTCGGGCTGCTCCTGGCCGCCGCGTTGGCTGCGGTCCTCATGAACCTCGTCCTCGTCGGACCCGCCGGCGGACTCCTGGAAGACCTGGCCCGCGCGATGGACGGCCTGCATCGCGGCGATATGGCCTGTCGTGTCAAGGACGACTGGAAGGACCGCGACCTCCAGCGTCTCTCGGCGTCCTTCAACGAGATGTGTCTCCGGCTCGGCGACGAGTCGCTGCGCTACGCGGACCGTCAGTTGAGCAGCGTCGAGGAGGAGCGCCGCCGCATCGGCAGGGAACTGCACGACCAGACCAGCCAGACCCTGGCGGCCACCCTGGTCCGCCTCGACCTCTGCGACAAGGCGCTCCAGGACAACGATCCCGGCGACGCGCACCGGCAGGTGCTGACGTGCAAGGAACTGCTGGGGCACACCATCGAGGAGATCAAACTGCTGGTCTACGACTTGCGTCCCGTCATGCTCGACGACTTCGGGCTGGTGCCCACGCTGCGCTGGTACATCCAGTCCTACGTGCAGGGCCTCGGGCCGGAAGTCGTGATCGACTTCGACGAGACCGGGGCGCGGCTGCCCGAGGACGTCGAGATCGCCCTCTACCGGATCGCCCAGGAGGCGCTTTCGAACGCCCTGCGGCACGCCTCCGCCACGAAGATCCTGGTCCGGCTCATCATCAAATCCGGGTATGCGAGCCTCGCGATCATCGACAACGGGATAGGATTCGACCTCGAGAGCACGCTCCGCGGGGGCACGCGCGGCGGGCTGGGTCTCGAATCGATCAGGGAACGCGTCGGATTGGTGGGAGGGACCGTGAACCTGGAGTCGTCGGTCGGGCGGGGTACGCGCCTGTACGTCGTCGTGCCGCTCGGAGAGGCGGCGCAGGCCGGTGCGGGATGACTGCCGCCAAACAGGATCCCATCCGCGTCCTGTTGGTGGACGACCACGCCATCCTGCGGGAGGGCGTCCACGCTCTGCTGGCGCGCGAGCCGGACATCCTGGTCGTCGGTGAGGCCGGGGACGGTCAGGAGGCCCTGGACCTCGTGGAGGAGCTCCGCCCGGACCTCGTGATCATGGACATCGTCATGCCGCGCATGAGCGGCCTGGAGGCGACCCGACGCCTCAAGGAGCTCCACCCTGATGTGCGCACGCTCATCCTCAGCATGTACGACGACGAGGAGTACGTCGTCCAGATCATCCAGGCGGGCGCCCGCGGCTACGTGCTGAAGCGGGTGGTGACCGAGGACCTCGTGCGGGCGATCCGCGAGGTCCACGCAGGTGGGTCGTTCCTGCATCCGCCTGTCGCGGCGACGCTGATCGGCGACTACCTGCGGGTGACGGGCGGCGAACGTCCGGCCGGCGACGGCGAGCCGCTGAGCGCGCGCGAGCGCCAGGTCCTCAAGCTGATCGCCGAGGGCAACAACAACAACCGTATCGCCGAGGTCCTGGGACTGAGCCGCAAGACGGTGGATACGCATCGCGCCAACGCCATGCGCAAGCTGGACCTCCATGATGTGACCGAGGTCGTGAAATACGCGCTGCGCACGGGACTGATCACCTTGGACTGAGTGGCGGGCGAGGCGCAGACACGGGGTGGGGAAAGGCGGGGGCGGGAGGCCGTCGCGCTGTTGCGGGCGGTCCTCGCCCACGACCTCCCGCAGCTTGGCGCCGCCCTCACCTTCTACACCGTGCTCTCGCTGCTCCCGGCGCTCATCGTCGTCGTAGCGCTCGTGGGCATGGTGGGTCTGGCCCCGGACACGGTGCGCGATCTGCTCGACGCCCTGGGAGATCTCGGCGCGCCCTGGGCAGCCGGCTTCGTCTCCGACGTCCTCGCCTCGGTACTGGCCTCACGCAACTCGGGCGCCGTCCTCGTCCTCAGCTTCCTGACGTCACTGTGGGCGGCCTCCGCCTACGTGGGATCGTTCATGGCGGCGTCCGACAGGATCTATGAGGTCCCCGCCCGGCGGCCCTTCCGGACGGGCCTGCCGCTGCGCCTCGGACTCGCCCTCCTGCTCCTCGCGCTGCTCTCGGCGACGGTCGCCGTCCTCGCCCTGGTCAGCCCGGCAGGACGCTGGATCGCGCACGCCACCGGAGTCGGCGGTGGGCTTCCGGCCTGGACCGGGATCAGGTGGCCGCTCCTCGTCGCCCTCGGCCTGCTGCTGTTCTCGGTGCTCTACAAGTTCGCGCCGAGCCGCCGCCAGCCCAGCATCTGGCGGCTGACGCCGGGCGCCGCCGTCGGGGTCGCGCTGTGGGCGCTGGGCTCGGCCGGGTTCAGCCTCTACCTCGACCACTTCGCCGCCTACGACCGCGTCTACGGCACGCTCGCCACAGCCGTCGTCTTCCTCGTCTGGGCGTGGCTCATGAACATCGCGCTGCTCGTGGGCGCCGAGGTGAACCGCGCGCTGGAGGCGCATCGGACAG
>JAAYBE010000276.1 GCA_012719015.1 Actinomycetota bacterium | reverse complement strand
GCGCGCCGGGGAGGCGCGGATCGCGCTGGTCGCCGCCGACCTGAAGCGCCGGGCGCCGGTCGTGCTCGCCCCGTGCCACTGCACCGGCGGCCTCGCCGACGCCGCCCTGCGCCGCGCTCTGCCCGGCTCCACCCGCGCAGCGGGCAGCGGCGCCGTCATCGAGTGACGTGCGCCGCAGGCCTCGGCGAGCTCAGCCGAGCAACCCCTCGATGATGAGGTCGGTGGCCGCGTCCTCGTCGAGGCCGCGGCTCATCAGCGTCTGCAGTTGCTTGCTGTCCACGCTGCCGATGGCCGCCTCGTGCGTCACATGCGCCAGCGGATGGCTGACCTCGACCACCGGCACGGCCTTGGCCACGGCGTTGTCCTGCACGACCTCCTTGCAGTCCACGTGGCCGCGGGCGTGCGGGGCGCTGGCGGTGAGCGTGTTGTAGATCTCGGCGACGGCGTCGTCGCGCAGGGCGAGGTGCGACTGCAGCACCGCGGTGGCGCCCTCGCCGTTCAGGTGGCCCGTCTCGTTGATGCGGATCCTGTCCCTGCCCCGCCCGATGATGCGGGCGATCATGTCGAGCGTGCTGTGCGCGTCGCAGTCGACCTCGTAATCGAAGTCGATCTCGCCGGCCATGCCCTTGATGAGCTCGAACTCAGTCTTGAAACGGCCGCCCTCGTGCACGCGGACCCTGGTCTTGGGCACCACGATCACGCCCCCGTCGGCGCCGTGCAGGTGCCTCTCGAAGTACTCGTACGTGGCGCCGGGGCCGATGACGATGTCGGCGTCCATCTTGTGGGTGATCTCGGTCGCGTTGGGGAAGGTGCAGTGGGCCTGGACGCTGGCGAAGCTGCCCTCCTCGGCCTCCACGTGCATGACGATATGCTGCAGGCCCTTCTCGGGCAGCATGCCGAAGCACATGTGCACCGGCTTGGCGATGCGCGCGCCTCTCTCCAGCCGGACCCAGGCCTCGATGCCGTCGTCGAGCTCCTCCACGTCCATCCTCAGGCCCGGGACCAGATGGGCGCCCACCACCTCGTTGCCGTGCACCTCGAGATGGGCGACGTCGTCGTCTTTGACGTGTCCGCCGAACTCCCCCAGGCTGGCGAGCAGTTCGCGTGCGGTCGCGATCTGCTCCCTGGTGGGGGCGCTCACTCCGTCACCCCCACCAGCTCGCTCAGGGTCGGGTCGTTGGTGTGGTCGCAGCTCAGGCAGCTCTCGCCGAAGTAGTCGTCGATGCGGTCGACGCTGCCCTTGTCGATGATGCGGCCGTCGCACAGCAGGAAGGCGTGCTCGGCGTGGCGCAGCACCTCCTGGCTGTGCGTGATCATGATCACGGTGGCGCCCCTCTGCTTGAAGTCGGCGAGGGCGTCGAAGATGCGCGTGAGGGCCTCCACGTCGATGCCCGAGTCGGGCTCGTCCATGAGCACGACCCGGGGCTCCATGGCGAGGATGCTGGCGAGCTCCACACGCTTGCGCTCGCCGCCCGAGAGCGTCTTGTCGACCGCCCGCGCGGCGTACTTGTCCGGGTCGAGCCCGACGCGGCCGAGGACCCGCTCCACCGTCGCACGGCTCTTCTCCCGGGCGCCGGCGAGGATGAACCTGTCGACGCGCAACCCCTCGAACCGCGCCGGCTCCTGCCAGGCGAGGGTGATGCCCCGCCGGGCGCGCTCGTCGACGGGCTGGTCCTGGATCGGCTCGCCGTC
>JAAYBE010000275.1 GCA_012719015.1 Actinomycetota bacterium | reverse complement strand
TGCCGATGTCCTCGCCGCGGCTGGGAGGCAGCGAACGGCCCCAGCCGTAGTTGGTGTCGCTGACGAAGTAGTCGTTCCTGCGCAGCTCGAGCCCGAGGCCGCCGTGGTCGTCGGCCAGCCAGAGCTCGCCGGTGGAGTGGTGGATGAAGATGAGTTTGGTGGGGGAGACCGGCGGCGACGGGTCGACGGCCGCGGCTGCGGGAGTCGCTCCCACGAGGGTGCTGATCAGGGCGGCGACGACAAAAAGGGCTGTGGTCAAGCCTGTGACGATCGCGTCGACGGAGCGCCGCCTTCGAATCTGACAGCTCATGGAATGCCTCCCGAGTGAGCTTGTGACAGTGGTCTGCCGGGACACGTCGTGCCCCGCGTCCAGGCGTCCGCACGAATGGCCATGGCAGGGGATGATGCCACACCTGGCGTGCATCCGGATACCGCCGAGTGGTTCTCTCGCGACGGTCACGGTCATCTCACGACTGACTGCGCCCGACCTTCCTTCCCCCGTCCTTCGCCAGTCTCCTCAACGCCCGCGCCTGCTCCGCCGCCGCCAGCACCGCCGGGCGCCAGTCGCGGCGGTCGAAGTAGGCCCAGTCCTTCTCGCCCAGCAGCGAGCGGAGCCATCCGGCGGGGCCGAGCCGGCCTGCGGAGCGGTACTGGAGGAAGGCGCGCGCGTCGCGCTGCAGGTCGACCCATTTGACGCCGGTGCGGTAGTGGTGCCGGGGCTCGACGGGCTCGCCCAACGCGTCCCGGTAGGCGGCCCACGGGATGTCGACGCCGCAGCGCACGCCGAGCGAGTCCCACATGCCGTAACGCGCGTTGAACTCGATCAGCTTCAGGCGTCCGTCGCGCGCGTCACGCTTGAACTCCACTCCGCCCAGGCCTTGGTAGCGGATCTTTGCGAGCAGGTCGAGACTGAGTCGCTCCAGCTCGGGATCGTGGACGCTCTGTACGAAGGAGGCCGATCCGAAGCCCACCGGCAGCAGGCGCAGCTTGCGTCCGGCGAACGTGGCCAGGGGGCGTGAGTCCCGGTCCAGGTAGAAGCAGTGGTAGAGGAGGCTGGGATCCTCCCCGGGGATGACCTCCTCGAAGATCATGCGCGGGTCGTGGGCGGCGATCTTCCCGTGGGCGGCGAGCAGCTCGGCCGCGTTCCCGCAGAGCACGACCTTGGGTCCGCCGCCCAGGGCGGTGGTGCGCAGCAGGGCTCTGACCTCCGGGTTCTGCCAGGACGGGCTGAACACCGGCTTGATGATCACCGGGTAGGGGAGTCGGTCGGCGATGGTCTCGGCCTCCTCACGGTTCGCCACCGGGAACATGCGCGGCGCCGGGATGCCGTGCTCTTCGGCGAGCTCATGCAGCCCGTCCTTGCTGAGCAGGCGGTCGAGCGCATCGGCCTCCGGCATGACGAAGTCGTAGTGCTCGCGCAGCGTGTCCCGGTGGCGCGAGCAGAGCAGCGCGGCCGAGTCGCTGACGGGGAAGAGGACGGCGCGGCGGCCGATCCTTCGCCCGAGGTCGAGCAGCGCGCGGAGACGCGTCTCGTCGGAGGCGTCGCCGCGGGGCAGCCGGACCGGGGTCACGTGGCGCGACGCCATGGCCGGGGCGAGGAGGTCGGAGTCGACGCCGTAGACGGTGACGCCGCGCGAGCCGAGCGAGCGTGCGATGCCGAGCGCGGCGGGCCGGTCGGCCGGGACGACCACGGCCGGCGCGGGCTGAGCCGGCCGACGCGACTCGCTCGCGGCCCGCGGCCCGTGGGCCGGCGCGTCCGGCCCGTCAGGCATCGGCACGGCGTCCCGGCCGAGCACGGCGCGCCAGTTGGTCTCAGGCTCGTAGGGCGTGCGCTCGAGTCGCCCGAACTCGGTCATCGGCATGGCCCGTCCGTTCAGCGTCACCTCGGCCCGGCGCGGGTCGCCGTCCGTGAGCGGATACGTCTCGAGGCGCGGCGCTTCGCGCACGAGGGGGATGCGATCCGGGTCGAAGCCCATCAGGAGAGCGTTCGCGTGGTCGGCGGCGGCGAGGTCGTCGGCGAGGGCGAGGATCCCGCTGTGGACCGCAGTGGACATGTACGGCCCGTCGCCCTCTCCGCCGATCACCCCGTCGGTGAGCACGACGACGCGGCGCTGCGGGGTCTCGTGCATGACGCCCTCTGCGTCGGCGTGGACGGCGATGCGGGCCACGTCCGTGGCCATGCGCCAGGTGGTGTCGTTGCCGTGCCACGCGCCCTCGACGACCGGAGTGCGGCTGCGGACGGCGCGACGCAGGACCTTGTACCCCACGCGCAGGGCGCTGCCGGTGCGGCTGTCGGGTGTGGTGCGCTGCACCAGTTCGTGCACGCCGGTCGCCAGCCGTGCGAACGCCGCGTCCTCCGACGGGTATTCGTCGCCGCCGCGGTCGGGGGGGCCGTAGCGGTGGTGCGGCAGCGAGTCCTTGTGGGCCACGGTGCCCACCATGCCCTTGATGCCGCAGGTGATGCCCACCTTCTCGTGCGTCTTGAGCTTCACGGCGCTGACGATCACGTCCGACTCGAGGATCTCGCGGTGGATCACGTACTCGTGGCGTCCGCCCTCGTGGAACCGCTGCGTCCGTCGCGGGTCGTAGTTCATCACGCGGTAGCGCGGACGCTGGGCGTCCTGCCCGGCGAACAGGCTGTCGCCGTCCAGGCGCACGTGCACGCCCTCCGTCTCGTCGCGCCGCTCGACGCTGCGGATCGCCCCGAGGCGCGTGGCCGCCGTCACCTTGAGACGCAGGTCGCGGGCCGCGACGGGCGCGCCGGCCGAGGCGTAGAAGTCCAGCACCTCGCGGGCCTCCGTGTCGCGCAGCACGGCCTCCCAGTCGCAGAACTGTATCGGTGCGTTACCGATGCTCACGTGCCCCGTGTCGCCGGCGGCGATCAGCACGTAGTCGGCCAGCGCCCGGATCACCGACCCGTGCGAGCAGCGCGAGAAGAAGTCCTCCCGGGACTCGTCCGCCCGACGCTCCTGCATGAAGTTGCAGAGGAGGAAGACGCGGCTGCCCGGCCTGACGTACTCGCCCAGCGGGTTCCAGTCGGCCGTGCCCAGGTGAGCGGCGTCCAGCCCGGCCTGCACGAACAGGTTCCGCACCGCCCGGTAAACGGGGTTGGGACGCGCGGAGATGTGCCCGAGACGGTATTCCGGGAAGCGTTCGTCGGGGGAGAAGTGGTCCGCCGGGTCCGGGTAGCGCAGGTCCGGGTCGATGACGATCGAGATCATGGTGCAGCCCCTTTGAAGATGGTGGAGCTCGCGACCCGGTCGAGCCGGGCGGCCGCTCGCTCCCAGAGCGATCTGTCGATCATGGCCGCGGTGAGCACGGAGTACGCCCGCGGCTTGAGCACGAGGTCGTAGGCGCCGGCGTATCTGACGACGTCGGCGCCGAACCCTCGCTTGAACCGGTAGACCCCCCAGAGGCCGTCGCGCCGCTCCGGCGCCTCCGGCCGCCCGCCGTCCGCGGCGGGCTCCACCTCGTCGGGGATCCCCCAGAGGTCGTAGGTGGAGCAGCCGTGCTCCCTGGCCCACTCGACGGCCCGCCATACGAGCAGGTGGTTGGGATGGAGACCGGGCGTCGTGACCGACCCGCCGTGGAACTCGGCGGCGTGCCGGCCGAAGCGGTGGACCGTCCGGACGGCGATCAGCCGTCCCTCGTGGTGGGCGAGGAGCAGGGCGCACAGGCCGCCGGCGGAGAAGACGTCCCACTCGGCCTGGTGGTAGGCGAGGCTCCGCGGGGCGAAGCCCTCTCGCCGCGCCGTCTTCCGCATCAGGTCGTGGAAGGCGGGCAGGTCGTCCGTCGCGCCGAGCCGGGTCGTGATGCCCTCGCGCTCGGCGCGACGGACGTACTGACGGGTCTTCTTGCGCATCCGCCCCAGGACGTCCTCCGGCGCGCCGGAGACATCCAGCAGCATGGTCGTCCGGGGCTGGTTGGTGACCCGGCTCTCGCGGAAGCCGTGTCTGGCGAGCAGGTCGAGCACCGGTGCTCCGACGGCGACCGCCGGTTCGAGCTTGAGGAACACGGCGCCCTCCGCCTGCGCGCAGCGCTCGAGTCGCGCCAGTAGGAGGGTGGCCACCTCCGGCTCGTGCCAGCGGCCCACCGGGCCTCGCGGCACGTAGGCGAGCGTGAGACCCAGGGGCAGCGGCTTGATGAGGAGCTGCGCGCCGGCGACGAGCCGGCCGTCTCCGTCCTCGACGCCGATCCGGCGGACGCGCCAGCCGAGGCGCGCCTTGAACGCGCCCCATTCACGCGCCTGGGTCAGGGCGAACGACCCTTCGGCGGCGACGAGGTCGTTCCAGTCCGCGGCGCGGGAGACGTCCAGCTCGCGGACCCTCACGGCGGAGCCTCCTCTCGGGGAGGCTCGGACCCGCCGGACTCCCCGGAGCGGGCGGGTCCGGCGGGGTGGCCCGCGAGCGCCCGGCGATAGGCCGCCAGCAGGGCCGGGACCTGGCTCTCCCAGCGCAGTCCGGGCATCCGCTGCGCGGCCTCGGCCTGCATGGCCGCGCGCAGCCCGCCGTCGGTGAGCACCTCCTCGAGCCGCGCGGCGAAGCCCTCGATGTCGCCCGGCGCGGCGTAGACCGCGGCGTCGCCGGCGGAGAACCGCGTCTCCGGAAGGTCGAACGCGACGACCGGCGTGCCCGAGGCCATGTACTCCATGACCTTGATGAAGGTCGAATGGTCGTTCAGTGGACTGGACGGCTCCGGGCAGACGCAGGCGTCGGCCGTCACGAGATAGCGCGAGAGCAGGTCCTCGTCGTCGACCCAGCCGGTGAAGTGGACGTGGTCCTCGATGCCCAGCTCGCGCGCCTGGCGCCACAGGTCCCGCTCCGCGCTGCCCTCTCCGACGAGCGCGAAGGTGGCGTCGCGGAAGCCCCTCTCCCGGATCAGGATGTGCGCCGCGTCGAGCAGCCGGTCGACACCGTCCTGGTGCCCCATCACTCCCATGTAGACCACGAGCAGGGGACGGCCGCGCTTGAGCGACGGGTCGGGCGCGACCGGGAGCGGCCAGCCCTCGCGCGGCCCGTTGCGCACCACGAACGCACGGTCGGGCGCCACCCTCCCGCGCGTCTCGGCGATCCGGCGGTACGACTCGTTCGTCGCGATCACGGCGTCGGCGAGCCGGTAGGAGAGGGCCTCCGTCCAGCGCAGCGCCCGCATGATCGGCCCCGAGTCGCGGCCGAAGATCGTCGCGTAGAGCTCGGGGGAGAGGTCGTGCTGGTCGAAGATGAAGCGCTTGCCGGCCAGCTTGAACGGCCAGCTGACCAGGAAGAAGAGGTCGGGCGGGTTGCAGGCCTGGATGACGTCGAAGCCGGGCCTCCGCGCCAGGCTCACCATCAGGCGCAGGGTCTTCGCCAGCGCCACGAGGTACTCGGTCACCTGCTCGCGGGCGCCGCCCGAGACGCAGGGCGGCTGGTGGGGGTGGTAGCGTGCCACCAGCACGCCGTCCATCTCCTCGCGCAGCGGCTGGTCCCCGGCGACCGGGCAGATCACGCTGACGTCGTAGCCGTTGGCCCGCAACGACAGGGCCTCGGCCGTCACGCGCCGGTCGCCGGGCACGGGGGCGTTCTCGACGAGGATCAGCGCCCGGGGACGCGCCGCGGCGCGTCGGTCCGTCCTCTCGCGCCTGCTCGCCAGGAACCGCATCCCGCCCCCTTCCGTCGTCCGTCGTCCCCGCCTCAGAGTCGTGGACGGGAACCTCCATGTTACCCGTATCGTCGTCGTGCTGGTACGCTCGTCCGCACGACCGGGCGCGGTGACGGCGCGGCCCGGTCCGGCGACGACCACGGGATCGGGGGTGAGGCTCGGGATGCGCGGGGTGCTGGCCGACGACGCGATCGTGCGGCTGCTGGGGCTGCGGACGTTCCCGCGCGACGCCGTCGAGGACGCGGTTCGTGCGGCGGCCGACGTGCTGCCGGAGGCGGCCCGGCGGGCGTTGGCCGGGGAGGGCCTGGGCGGACTCGGGGAGGCGCTGCTGCTCGAGGGGCAGTTCGGACCGGACCACTTCGTCCTCCCGCCGGCACGGCGGCTGTACTACCGCCTGCGGCCGTTGCTCCCCGCCGGGGCCAGGGCGCTGCTGCGCCGCCGTGTGGTCAGCCGCGAGGCCGCGGCCGGGCCGTTGCGCTGGCCGGTGGAGGAGAGGTTCGTCGTCTTCGCCGAGCAGGTGCGCGCCGCACTCGAGGCGTCCGGGACGGAGCGCGCCGCGCCGTGGTGGCCGGACGACCGTGCCTGCGCCGTGGTGCTCACCCACGACGTCGAAGGGCCTTTCGGCCTCTCCCGTCTGCTCGACCTGCTCGCCCTGGAGCAGACCCGTGGCCTGAGCTCGTCGGTCTCCTTCGTGGGCGGCACGTACCGCGTGCCGGACTCGCTCCTGCATGAGCTCCGTGCCGCGGGGTTCGAGGTCGCGCTGCACGGGTGGCGCCACGACGGACGGCTCTTCGAGTCGCGCGCCCGCTTCCACCGCCGGTTGCCGGCGATGAACGCGCGCCTGCGGGAGTGGGGATCGGTCGGGTTCCGGTCGCCGATGACCCACCGCGAGCCGTCCTGGATGCAGGATCTCGCGGTCGAGTGGGACTCCTCGTTCTTCGACACCGACCCCTTCGAGCCGATGCCCGGCGGGGTCATGACCGTGTGGCCCTACGTGATGGGGCGGTTCGTCGAGCTGCCGTACACGCTGCCCCAGGACCACACGCTCATCGAGACGCTGGGCGAGACGGGTCCGCGGATCTGGCTCGAGAAGCTCGACTTCCTCACCGCCCACCGCGGCATGGCCCTCGTGAACACGCATCCGGACTACCTGTGCCGCGGCAGGACGGCGCTGTACGAGGAGTTCCTCGACGAGCTGGTGCGCCTCCCGCAGTCCTGGCACGCCCTGCCGCGCGAGGTCGCCGGCTGGGTGCGCGAGCGGTGGGAGGGTCCTCCGGCGGCCGGTCCGCCACGGGACGCCGCGCCGCGGCCCGCTTCCCGCGCCGCGGGCTCTCAGGCGGCCCGGCGATAGAACAGCTCGCCCAGCGCGCGGCAGACCCAGACGGGCGCCCGACGGATGACCGCGGCGGCGATGCCGCCGCCCCCGGACCCGCGGTCGGCCGGCGGCCGCGTGCGCGAGATGTGCGTGTACGTCAGCGGAGCCTCCGCCGCGCCCCACGAGGATTTGTAGAGGCGCAGTCCGTCGGCGTCGGGGTCGCTGCGTCCGAGGTCGAGCGTGTGATAGCCCTCGGCGCATCCGTTGACCATGGAGTCCCAGTCGATGAGGTAGCCGGCCCGCTTGTCCGGCAGGCTCGGGTCTGAGCCCAGGTACTTGGCCACCAGCACCCTGTTGTGCACCAGGTAGACGCCCGCCGCCAGCGTCTCGCCGTCGGCCGACGCCGTCGCCACGAAGCCCTGTCCCGGCGCGATCAGCCGCTGCTGCAGCAGGTCGAAGAAGCGGCGCGGCTGCACCGGCACTCCGTGACGTCGTCGGGTGAGCGTGTGCAGCCGGTAGAAGGTGGCGAGCTCCGCCGGGCTGCGGCCGCGCACCACCCGGACGCCTTTGCGCACCGCCTGGTTGCGGTAGTTGCGGTGTCCCTTGTTGGGGCGGAGCTGCGAGGGGTCTTCGGGCAGGGCGAGCGTGTGGATGTAGCCGGCCGCCACGGGATGGCGGGCGGCGCCGGCGGGGAGCGCGGCGCGTACCTCCAACCCGCGCACCGGAGCGGCCAGCACGTGCGCGTCGATGGCGGCGAACACCTCGTCGGCCGCGACGCCGGCGCGGATGAGCGGCGCGCACGAATCCGTGAACGGCAGGGACACCCATCGCCGGGCGCGCCGCGCGCCCACCTCCACCACCGGCAGTCCGGCGAGCACCTCGTCGCCCTCCCGGACAATCAGCGCGAACGCCCGGAAGCGGTAGCAGTCGGCGATCAGCGAGGCCCAGGCGGGCAGGTGGAAGGGGCCCGCGTCCGGGTGCGTGTCCGCCAGCTCCCGCCAGCGAGGGTCGTCTATCGGCGACTCGAGGACTTCCATACGGGCGGCTCCGCGGCTTGGCCGCTGCGGGTACGATAGTACACTGCGCGGTGCGCACCGGGGCTCGTGAGGCGGAGGAGAGGATGCTGTGACCGGGGCAGACCACGGGGCGGCGGACGTGACCGTCTTCCGGCGCCGGAGGACGCTGTTCCTGACGTGGACTCCCGCGAGCCACGGCAGCAGCCGCACCCGCCAGCTGGCGCGGGCGCTCGGCATCGCCCAGGTGCGGCACCTGGGGGCGCCGTGGGGCTCGACGAGCCGGAGCGCCCCCTTGCGCTACCTGCTGCAGGCGGGCTGGACCCTCGGCCTGCTGTGGCGCACACGACCGGAGGTCGTCTTCGTGCAGAGCCCGCCCAGCCACAGCGTCCTCCTGGTGCGCTGGTGCTGCCGGATCGCCGGAGGTCGCTACATCGTCGACGCGCACAGCGACGCCATGCAGCGCCGGGTCTGGCTCGAGCCTTCATGGCTGCACCGGCCGGCCACCCGGGACGCGCTGGTGACGCTGGTCCACGACGAGCACTTCCAGCGTCTGGTCGAAGGACGCGGGGGTCGGGTCCTGGTGCTGAAGGACCCCATCGGCAGCTACGAGTGGGAGGATCACCCGTTGCCCGAGGGCTTCAACGTCGCCGTCGTGAACCGGTTCGCGGCCGACGAGCCCGTTGAGGAGGTCCTCGCCGCGGCCGTCCATGAGCCCTCCGTGCGCTTCCATGTGACCGGCGATCCCGCGCGGGCCCCGGCCGGCCTCGTGGAGGGGGCGCCCGCCAACGTCGTGTTCACGGGCTTCCTGCCTGAGCGCCGGTACTACGGCCTGCTCAAGTCGAGTCATGCGGTGATGGCGCTGACCACCCGGGACCACACGTTCCAGTGCGGCGCCAACGAAGCGCTCTCCCTCGGCCGGCCCGTCATCACCTCCGACTGGCCTACCCTGAGGGGTTACTTCTCCCAGGGCGCGGTGTTCGTGGACGGCACGGCCGAGGGGATCCTCGCCGGCGTGCGGAGGATGGTCGCCGGTCACGCCGCGTACGAGCGCGAGATCGGCGAGCTGCGGGGCATCCGCCGCGCCGACTGGGAGGAGAGGGCCGGCGCCCTGGCGGCCATGGTCGAGTCCGCCTTCCGGGACGCCGGCCGGCCGGGGCGCTGACGCGGTGCTCAGGCGGGCGCCCCCGGCCCGCGCGCGACGCGGTCGCGCAGGAGGGCCAGGGCCGCCTCGGACATCCCCATCAGGAGGGCGAGCACCGCCACGCTGTCCATGGTGTTGAAGCGCGGCGAGGTGATCGAATTGACCAGCAAAGCGACGAACAACGCACGCCCCCCGAAGACCAGTCCCGAGAGCCAGGGGTCGTCGCGGGGCAGCGTGCTCCGGACGCTCATCCAGGGAACCAGGAAGGCGATCGTCATCCAGACGAACAGACCCAGCCCGATGATCCCCAGCCGCTGCAGGAACCAGTAGTAGTTGTTGTGGATGTACGTCTTGAGGAAGGGAGCCACGCCGTAGCGCGACCAGTCGAAGAGGAACTCGGCGCCCAGGCCGTTGCCGAGGACCGGCTTCTCCGCGATCTGCCGGCCGACCTCCTGGTTCTCTATGAGGCGGTACTGGACGTTGGGGTCGTCCATCGCCCTGACCGCGAGTGCTCTCGAGACCACCGAGGAGAACACGGCCGGGCTCACGGCGGCCAGGCCGACGCCGAGGATCAGCGCGACCGCCAGTCCGCCGACGACCAGCCGCATGCGCTCCCGCACGTGGAGGACCACCATCAGGTAGGCGAGCCCGGCCGCGAACGCGACCCAGTTGCCGCGCACGAACGAGAGCACCAGTCCGAGGAGCGCCACAAGGAGCAGGAGCCACAGCCAGGCCGGCCGGCGGCGCCCGGCGGGCCAGACCACGACGAACGCCGCGAGCATCATGGCCGCCATGAGGAAGATGAAGTCGGCGGCCGGGAACCGGCTCACGCCGGCCTCCACGAACTCGACGGCTCCTCCCCGGCCCAGTGCCGCGTACACGGCGCCGAGCGCGAACGCCACGACCGTACAGACGGCCAGGAGGCGCAGGAACCCGAGGAGCTCACGGCGGTCAGTGAGGAACGTGACGGCGAAGAAGAAGACGGCGTAATAGACGAGCGAGCGGGCGTCCTGAAGGATGAACTTGACCTGGTTGCCGTTCTGAGAGCCGATGAAGGCGGCCACGGCCGTCCAGCACAGGAAGAGGAGGATGGGGAGCCGCACGGGGGACGTCACGGCGCCGGGGCGTCTCCCGGAGGTCGCTCCCAGGACGACGCTGACCAGGAGCACGCCGAGGATCAGGTCCTGGATGTAGATCCCGCCGCCCCCGACGGGGATGCGGAGCCGCAGGGCCACGTCGGACGGCAGCACGAGGTCGACCGCGATGAGCAGGGCGCCGAGGAACAGCGTCCCGCGGCGCGTGCCCACGATGGTCGCGAGGAGGGCGCCGACTCCGACCAGGGCGGCGAGCACGGCGCCGAGCACCGGCGTCCAGAGGGCCGCCGCCACGATCGCCGCGTAAGCCAGGACGATGCCGACCCAGAACCAGCGGTCCGGGTACCGGGGTGCGGCATCGCTCCTCATCGCAGCTTGCGGGCGAGCCCGGGGCGCGCCGGACCTCGGCGGCCGGCCACGCCGTCCCGGACACCGGCCGAGAGCGCCAGGACGACCTTCGCGGCCGCCGCGGCGGAGCGGCACTTGACGAGTTGGCGACCGCCCCATGTCACAGCGGCCGCGAACACGGCCCCGGGGGAGCCCCAGCGCCGCGCCAGGAGCAGGCGGTTGCGCGTCATGTAGTAGATGGCCGTCGGCGTGAAGACGCGTCGGCCGTGTGCGTACGCCGCGTCGTGGGCGACGCGCGCCGCGGGCACGAGCATCGTGCGCCAGCCGGCCGCCTGCGCACGGAGGCTCCAGTCGACGTCCTCGAAGTACATGAAGAGGCCCGCGTCCAGGGGGCCGCACTGCTCGATGAAGGCGCGCCGCGCCAGCCACGCGCATCCGGTGACGAAGGGCACGTCGTGCGGCGTGTCCCGCTCCGGCCGCGCGCGATGCTCGACCTGGAGGCGCCGCCGGTCGAGGTCGCCGCCCGCGTACCAGAAGCCCGCCCTGTCGCGGTGCTCGATCGCGGGGCTCAGGAGCCCGGCGCGGGGCGCGGCCGCCCCGGCGTCCAGAAGGCGCTCCAGACACTCCGGGCCGGGCTCTGCGTCGTTGTTGACGAACCACACCCAGTCGGCGCCGGCGGCCAGCGCCCGGCGCATGCCCAGCACGCAGGCGCCGGCGAAGCCGATGTTGTCGCCCGGGCGCTCCACCTGCACGGCCTCATCGTCGAACGCGGGCAGGTCGCCCTGATTGTCGACCAGCAGGACGGTCTCCGGGCGCTCAGAGCCGGCGAGGACGGCGTTGACCGCCTCACGTGTGGCGTACACGTCGCCGTAGTGAGCGATCACCGTCCAGACACCCACGATCCCCTGCCTCCTCGCGCGTGAGCGGCTCCGTCGCCGCGGCCCCAGCCTCGATCGCCGTCGTCCGCAGTCCCGTGCACCGCCACGGGGGCGGGCGTCGGGGCGTGAAGTCCGCTAGGGTTCACCCGGACATGATATACGGGTCGCCATATGCCGGGCCGTGGTGGGGCCGCGTCGTCGTGAGACGACGTCACGAGGTGCTGATCGGCGGCCCGACCCGGACACGGCGTCGCGATGCGAAGCAGTAACCTCACGGCCGAGACCATCCACGGCCTCAAGTGGAGCTATCTCTCCACGGTGGTCGTCTTCGCGTTGCAGCTCTCCGTCACCGCGATCCTCGCCCGGGTGCTCACTCCGAGCGAGTTCGGGGTGGTCGCGATGGCCCTGGTGCTGCTGCGCTTCGCACAGTACTTCGCCCAGGCCGGCGCCGGACAAGCGGTGGTCCAGAAGCCGGAGCTGGACGCGCGTGACGTGCGCACCGCGTTCACCTCCGCCGCGCTCATCGGCGTGGGCCTCTGCGTTCTCTTCGTCGTCCTCGCACCCCTGGCGGGGGCGCTCTTCCCGCATACGCCCGGCATCGTGCCCGTGACGCGCGTGATGTCGCTCACGCTGGTGATCGGCGGTTTCACGGCCACCACGCACGGCCTGCTGCGGCGCCGCTTCGCCTTCCGTCCGATCGCGCTCACGGAGATCGGCTCGTATCTGCTCGGCTACGCGGCACTCGGGCTCGGACTGGCCTACGCGGGGTTCGGCGTCTGGAGCCTCGTGACGGCGTCCCTGGGGCAGGCCACCCTCCTGGCCACCGCCTACCTGCTCCTGTGCCGGGCGGACGTCGGGCTCGGGTTGAGTGCGCGGTCGTTCAAGGCGATCTACTCGTTCGGTGCTCGGGTCTCTCTCATCGGCATCGCCGAGTTCGCCGGCACCAACCTCGACACGTTGTGGGCGGGTCATTACCTGGGACCGCGGGCGACCGGTCTGTACACGCGCGCGACCAGTCTGGCCACCGTCCCCCTGCAGCTCATGGTGACGAGCCTCTCCCGGGTGTTGCTGCCCGGGTACAGCCGCATCCAGTTCGAGCGCGAGCGGTTGCGCTCGCTTTATCTGGCGACCCTCACGGTGGTGGCCGCCGTCATCGTCCCCGTCGCCTGGGGCGTCGCCGGGGCCGCGCACGAGGTCATCGCCACGGTGCTGGGGCCGCAGTGGAGCGCGGCCGTCCCGGCTCTCGCCCTGCTCTCGCTGGCGGCGCCGCTCTCCCTGCTGACGCACTTCGGGGCCATGCTCTGTGAGGCGACGGCGACCCTGAACGTCAAGATCCTGATCTCGGTCTGCCGTCTCGGCTGGCTGGCGCTGCTCCTCGTCGCGCTGGCCCGGTTCGGCATCGTGGGCATCGCGGGGGCGTTCGCCGTCTCCGAGCTGCTCACGAACCTGGCCTACGTGCCGGTGATGCGGCGACTGCTCAGCCTCGGCGTCGTCGACATCGCGCGCGCCCACGGCGTGGGTGTCGTCGCCGGGGTCGTCACCGGGGCGGGGCTCTACGGTCTGCACGTCGGCCTGGGTCGGCTCGGCCTGGGTGCGCCGCCGATACTCGCCGTGCAGATGACGGCGGCCGCGGCGTACCTGCTCTGGACCGTCACCAGAGCACGCGGAGGACTCGTCTGGCGGGAGATCCGCGGGCGGCTCGACGCGGCCGGCCATGGAGGCCAGGGGAGCGGCGTCGTGGCGAGGATCGTACGGCTGCTCGACGGCCTGGCGGGCAGGGGCTCGCGTCGGGATGCGGCGCCGTGAGGCGCCGCGAGGCGGGCCGGCGGAGACTCGGAGGCCGACGCTCGTGACGTGATGCGGATCCGGCTCCGGCAGCCCCGCGGTTGTAGGATGCATCCATGGCCGAACGGCTCCCGCTGAAGGTGCTCGGATCGAAGGCGCTCAGGCAGATCGGCGTGGGCGACCACTTCCGCAGGGACCTCCTGCTCAACGGCCCGGTCGCCTCGCCGCTGGTGTCGGACGCGCTGCGCACGAGGGTGCTCAGGAGGGCGGGTCTGCGTCTGGGGCGGCGCGTGGTGATCAGCCCCCGCTGCTTCTTCGGCGGGGTGCAGGTCGAGATCGGCGCCGGCACGTTCGTCAACTGGGACTGCTTCTTCGACAACAAGGGCTCCATCGCGATCGGCCCCGGGTGCCTCGTCGGCATGGGCGTCCGCTTCATCACGTCCCATCACGAAGTGGGGACGCCGCCGACGGGGCGGCCCATCGTCGTGGGCCGGGAGTGCTGGATCGGCGCCTTCTCAATCGTCCTGCCCGGGGTGACCATCGGCGACCGCTGCGTGGTGGGCGCGGGCAGCGTCGTCACCCGCGACCTGGCGTCCGGCGGCCGCTACGCAGGGAATCCGGCCAGGCCGATCGACGGAGCCGGGGCGGCGTCAGACGAGCTCTGACGCCGCGCGGCGGGCGCGTCCTGCACGCCGGGCGCCGGGCCCGGGTCCGCTGCGTCGGTGCGGCCGCGCCTGCCGGCCGCGGCGCTCACCTGAAGGCGCCGATGCCCGGCGGGCAGCCTCGACTCACTCCCGCGAGGTCGCACGACGGGGCCCGCGCGGGGTCGCCGGCGTCCGCCAGGACGCCTCTCGGGCGGAAGTCGGCGCCGAGACCGTAGTCGTGGGCGGCGTCCACCGAGGGGTCGACGAAGACCTCGGCGGCGTCCAGTCTCGTGGCGTAGCTCGTGCCGAGTGAGTTCGGCCCCTCTTTGGCCGACATCGTGCTGCCGCCGCCCTCCCAGGCGTTCCAGAGGAAGGCGTTGTGGTCCGCGTCGACGACGCCGCCGAAGCCCCGGTGGCTGTAGAAGACGTTGTTGCGCGCGGTGAGCCTCGTCACGTGGGCCAGTTCCGGGTAGTTGGAGAAGAACGTGTTGTTGATCAGGGTCACGTCCAGCGTGCCGTCGGTGCATCCGCTGGCGGTGGGGTGGGTGTTCCTGGCCACTCCGCAGAGGAGGAGGCTGTTCCTGACGGTGATGTCGCAGGAGGAGCCGTCCGAGATCGTGCCCAGCATGATGCACTGCGTCGGGCCGGGCGTGTTCTCGGCCCCTCCCGGCTTCCAGGAGCCCAGCGTGCAGCCCTCGACCACCAGGCCGCGACAGCTGGTCCAGAACTGGATGCAGTCGGCGTGCTGGCGGGCGAAGCCCTCGTGGGACCAGATGTCGTAGATGCGACACCCGCGGATCACGTTGCCGGTGCTGTGGTTCGTCCAGATGCCGTCGCCGTTCTGGGTGGCCGCGTTCTGGTAGTCGGAGGCCGTGACGCCGCGCAGCGTACAGCCCTCCACGGTCCAGTGGTCTCCCACCGTGTCGATGCCGACCTCACCGGCCCACTTCGTGATGGTGCAGTTCCTCACCGTCGTATAAGAGGGCCCGCGCTTGTCGTTCGTCGAGCCGATGCCTCCCTGGCGGGGCCTGCTGATGGTGCAGTCCTCTATGGTGGTGTGCGTCGCGCCGGGCGCGATGGTGATGCCGGTGCCGCGGGCGAGGTCGTGGATGTACAGACCCCTGAGGGTGGCGTGGCTGCCTGTCACCTGGACCTGGCCGACCGTCCTCTGGCCGTCAGTGATACACGACGAGCCGGGCGTGATCTCGAATCCGTCGAGGACAGTGTGATGGGAGTTGACGACGAAGCCCTGCGCGACGACCACCTTTCCGTCGGCGACGAAGCGGGTGGGGGCGCCGGCGTCGCCGCCCGCGCGGGAGGGGATGACGACGCGCTCGTCGTAGACGCCCGGGCCGACGGCGACCACGGCGCCGGCCGTCACGCTCTCAGCGGCTTTCTGGATGGTACGCCAGGGGCGCGAGGCGGAGCCGTCCCCGGTCGCGTCGCTGCCGCACCTGGCCACGTAGCGGTCGGCCGGCGGCGCCGGAGGGGCGTCGGTCGAGAAGACGATGACTTCGTTCACCGACGCCGGCAGGGCGCCGGCGCTCGCGCCGACGATCAGGATCCGCACATACCGTGCGGCCACGCGCAGGGCGTCGGTCGTGAGTCCCTGCGTACGGTTCGCGCTGCGGTCGACGGCAGTGGTGAACGACGCGCCGTCGACGCTGGTCTCGATCCGGTACTGGTAGCGGCCGTCCGGGACGGCGGAGTGCCAGGACGTCCGCACGCCGGTCACCGTCTTCACGGAGCCGAGATCGAGGGCCCACCATTGGGGGTAGTCCGGCGAACCGGCCTCCCAGCGGGTAGCCTCCACTCCGTCGTTGCCGTTGGAGGCCGGGCATGCTTCCTGTGCGCTGCTCGCCGTCGCCGGCAGGCCCGCCGGTTCCGCACTCCCGGACGTGATCGGAGTGTCGCCTGATGTGGACCTCGCGGTGCGGGGAAGCCGCCGCAGCAGCATCGACCGCCGGTGTCTGCGCACCACCCTGTAGCGGCGCACTCCGTGGACGCGCACGTATCTGACGTGACGCCGCACCACCAGCCGTTTGCCGTGCCCTTTGACCACATCGAAGCTGCGCGTGTGCCTGACGATCCGGTAGCGCAGGGCCCTGGGCTTCGCGGAGGCCAGGGATGAGGCGCCAAGGAGTGCCGCCAGCAGCAGTACGACGAGTACGCCTGACGCCGCGGCTTTCTTGTGCACCGTGATCCCTCCGGAGCAGGGAGCGGAGGGTCACAGTCAGGCTGACGACGACCGCGCGAGGCCTCTGCCGCAGCGACGCGACCCGCCGGAGACTCCATGGCGGTGGAACGAGCAGCTCGCGCTGCTCTCCAGAGGGTGGAATCGGCGCGCAGAGACGATTGTTGAGGACCTGGACGCTTATCTGTCGTCAGCGATGACAACACGGGTGGCCGCGTCGTCGCAGGCCGTCCGGCGGTGTGCGCAGGAGGTGGGGCGGAGGGTCCGTACGGGGATCCCGTCGGCCCCGCGTCAGTCGGCGTAGTAGTACTTGCCCCTGCTCGGGCGGCGGACTCCGGTGATGACCACGCCGAGCGCCCTGGTGGGGGTCCGCGCCAGGAAGTCCTCCACGTGTCTGATGGTGTCGGCGGTCGTCTCCTCCAGGCGGAGGACCACGAGCAGGCCGTCGACCCAGGGCGCCATCGCCGCCGTATCGCCCACGGCGAACATGGGTGGGGCATCGACCAGGACGTAGTCCGCCACGGCGCCCAGATCCTGCAGCGCCTTGCCGAACTGCCTCGACCCGACCATCTCCCCGGGGTTCGGAGGGAGTGGCCCCGAGGGGAGAAGCACGAGCTCCCGCCGCCTCATCTGCTGCTCCTGAGCGTCAGCGCCCCCTTCCGTGCCGCTGCCGTCGGGACCCTCCGCCAGCGTGGTGACCTTCACGCTCCGCCGCGCCGAGATGGGGGCGGGGGTCCCCACTGGGACAGAGCTGTTGAAGGAGAGCCGTTGCACGCCCTCGCGGAGACGGACGGCGCCGGAGACGACGCTGCTGACGCCGCGTGTGTTGCCGACCTCGAAGGTGCGGTGCAGCGACGGGCGCCTCAGGTCCGCGTCGACGACCGCGACGCGCTTGCCTGCGTCCAGGAGCGCGATCGCGAGGTTGGCGATGGTGGTCGACTTGCCCTGGCTGGGCAGCGGGCTGGTGACGACGATGGTCCGGACGTCGTGGTTGAAGTTGACGAACTCGAGGTTGGTGCGAAGGAAGCGATATGACTCGGCGCCCGGACTGCGGGGGTCGTCGAGCACGATGAGCCTGCCCGGTCCCTGCCGGCGGCGGCGGAACTCGGGGACCTCCGCGAGGACCGGAAGGCTTATCCGCTCGGCGATCTCGCGGGCGCTGTGGAGCCGCACGTCGAGCGCTTCGCGCAGGAACGCCAGCCCGCTGCCGAGCACCAGGGCGGCGGCGACCGCGACGGCGGTGTCGCGCAACGGCTTGGGGGAGGAGGGCGTGGTGGGCGGTTGCGCGGCCTCGCCGATCGTGAGGCCGCCGCTCACCAGCGGCTTGAGCACCTCGAGCTGGCCGCGACGCTCTACCAAAGCAGTGCGCTCGGCGCTGCCCGCACGTGTGGCGGAGATCCGCTCGTCGAGCTGGACGATGGCGTCGTCGAGCGACTTCTGCAGGGTCTCCTGGCGCCAGAGGAGGAACTGGCGAGCGAACGCGTTGGCCAGGTCGGCGGCCCCCTCCGGGGTCCTCCATTCGGCGGTCACGTTGATGACGTCGGCGCTCGGGTCGGCCTCGGCGGTGACCTTCTTCATCAGTCCGGCCGGGGCGTCGGCCCAGCCGAGGTCCTTCGCCGCCCGGGTCGCGATCTCCCGCGTCACCGCGAAGCTCGCCAGCGTCTGCAGCTCCCGCTCGTTCGGCTGTGAGAGGCCGAGATTCGTGCCCACCGCGACGCTGATCGACGGAGACTGCGACTGCGCCATCATCCGCGCGGTCGCGGAGTAACGGGTCGGCTGCCGGAGGCTGACGGTCACGACGGCCGCCGGGATGACGACCAGAGCCACGATGATGAACCACTTGCGCCGCCACAGGACTTCGAGGTAGCGGCGCGGGCCCTCCGCGGGCTGGATCCGGTCTGTCAACGCGTTCGCCCTCCCCTCGCGAGCAGTCGTCCGGGGATTATAGCCGCCGTGGCGCCGCGGCGTCCTGGGAGGCGTCTCCGGCCGTTCTCGTGTCGCGGTCATCGGGGCGGCGGGAGGACAGGCCCCCTCGCTCCACCGTTGTCAGACCTGACAGCACTTGTTGCCGTGGCCGATCGTCGGGTGCGGCGGACGGCAGGGGACGGCGCCGGGCGTGCCGGGCCGCCCGCCGGCTCCTGGGGCGCCCGGGCCGGTCGGCTCTAGACGAACAACCCAGCGCGGGGCGCCCTCCGACAGGGTAGTCTAGGGCCTGCCACGAGGATCGTCGGGAGCAGACACAGTGAGAAGCACCGGCCGTGTCCGGGCGCCGCGAGGCGGCGATGTCGCCGCCCCGCGCGTTCCGTTCGTAGATCTCAAGCGTCAGGCGGCGGACCTGCGGGTCGAACTCGACGCCGCCTTCCGCTCGGTGGTCGAGCGGGCCGCCTACACACTGGGGCCGGAGCTGGCGCGGTTCGAGGAGTCCTTCGCCGCCTTCTGCGGCTGCGACCACGCCGTCGGGGTGAGCTCCGGCACCGATGCGCTCAAGCTCGCGCTGCTCGCGGCCGGAGTGCGTCCGGGGGACGATGTCATCGTCCCGGTCAACACCTTCATCGCCACGGCGGAGGCCGTGAGCCACATCGGAGCCACGCCCGTGTTCGTCGATTGCCTCGAGGGCAGCGGACTCATGGACCCCGCCGCCGTGGGAGCGGCGGTCACGCCGCGCACCTCCGCGGTCGTGCCTGTGCACCTGTACGGGCAGACAGTCGATATGGACGCGGTCGCGGAGACGGCGTCCCGCCACGGTCTCGCCGTCGTCGAGGACGCCTGTCAGGCTCACGGGGCGAGGTACAAGGGTCGGCCGGCGGGCTCGCTGGGCGCCACCGCCGCGTTCAGCTTCTACCCGGGCAAGAACCTGGGCGCTCTCGGCGACGGTGGGGCGGTGACCACGCGCGACCGCGCCGCGGCCGAGGCGGTGCGCCTCTACCGTGACCACGGGCAGGAGGACAAGTACACCCACCGCGTGGTCGGCTACTGCGACCGGCTGCACAACCTCCAGGCGGCGTTCCTGCTCGTGAAGCTGCCGAGGCTCACCGCCTGGAACGAGGCTCGTCGCGCCGCCGCCGCGGACTACGATTCGGCCCTGGCGGGAAGGCAAGGGGTGACCGTCACGGAACGCAGTGACGGCTCCGAGGGCGTCCACCACCTGTACGTGGTGATGGTGGACGGGAGAGACGAGGTCCGGGAACGGGTGGGAGAGCGAGGGGTCGATTCGGGGATCCACTATCCCGTGCCGCTGCATCTGCAGCCCGCGTACGCGGAGCTGGGCTACGGACGTGGCGACTTCCCGGCGGCTGAGCGCCGGGCCGAGCGGATCCTCTCGCTGCCGATGTTCCCGGAGATCACGGGCGAGCAGCGCGCCCGCGTGGTGACGGCGCTCGCCGAGGCCACGGCCTGACGGACTGAAGGGAGGAGGGACAGCGTGGCGGCGATGAGGGTCACCGGCGTCGAGGAGCGGGCGATGGAGAGCAGCGTCGTCTCCCGGCATCTGGTCGCCGTGGATCCGAAGGTCTCGGCGCCGACGGGGCCGCGCCTGCACCCCGCCCGCTGGTTCCTGTTCACCGACCTCTCCTTCGGCCTGGTCGCTTACGGTCTCGCGCTCACGTTCCACGCCGAGGTGGTCGCGGTCGGAGAGGCGCTCCCGCTCGACCCCAGCTGGTCGATGCTCGTGCCGCTGCTGATCACCTTCGTCGTCTTCCACGCGCTCGGCCTGTACGAGCGTGAGCTTCTCGCGCACCGCGCCCTGCACCTGCTCACCCTGGCCAAGGCGATGCTGTGGTCGGCGGCGATCAGCGCTCTCGTCGTGTACCTGCTGCACCTCCCCGTCGCCTTCGAATCGCGGCTCACGGCCGTCGGAGCTTTCGCGTTCTTCTTCGTATTTGCCGCCGTGGTGCGCACGCTCGTACTCTCGCGCGTCCTCGGCCGCCGCTTCCGCGAGGACATGGGCCGGACCCTGGTGGTGGGCTGGCCGTACCGGACCGAACCGTTGCGCGAGCGGCTGACCATGCTCAACGGGTTCGACCGCGTGGATCTCGTGGACGGCGGCCGGGAACAGCATGTGGCCGCTCGCGTGGACCAGCATCTGAGCGGGCAGTCCGGCGACCGCCGGCTCGCGGTCGGCTCCCTGTTCGTCGATGCGCGCAGCGTGACGATCGCGGAGACGCTCGACCTGATCGCGGTCGGTCGGCGCCACGGGGTCACGGTGTACGTGGTCTCCAACCGTCTGCGTCCGCTCGCCGGGCGCCGCCTGCTCATCGACCTCTTCGAGGCTCCGGTGGTGCGTGTGCGACGTGCCCCGGGGGAGCGTCGTCGCGCGCCGCTCAAGCGGGCCACGGACGTGGTGGTCTCGGCTGGGGCGCTGATCGCGCTCTCCCCGCTGCTTCTGGTCTGTGCGCTCGCCGTGAAGCTCACCTCACGCGGGCCTGTGCTGTACGCGCAGGAGCGCATCGGCCTCGGTGGCGGTCCCTTCAAACTCTACAAGTTCCGCAGCATGCGGCACGGCGTCGGCGCGGACGCCCACCGCGAGTACATGCGGGCGCTCATCAACGGCGAGGCCGAGACCAGGACGCAGCGCGTCGAAGGCGAGGAGCAGGAGGTCTTCAAGCTCGTCGACGACCCGCGCGTCACCGCCGTCGGCCGCTTTCTCAGGCGGTATTCGCTGGACGAGTTGCCGCAGCTCTGGAACGTCCTCGTCGGCGACATGAGCCTTGTCGGGCCGCGTCCGCCGCTGCCCTACGAGGTCGCCGTCTATCAGCCCTGGCACCACCGCCGGCTGGAGGTGAAGCCCGGCATCACCGGCGTCTGGCAGGTGGACGGGCGGAGCCGCGTCGGCTTCGACGACATGGTGTTCCAGGACATCCTGTACCACTGCTCGCGCGACACCCTCGTCGACGCCTCGCTGTGCCTGCGCACGGTGCCGGCCGCCCTGCTCGGCCACGGAGCCGCATGAGCGCGACCGGCCGGAGGGCGGCATGACGAACGTGGCGATCGTGGGGTACGGCTACTGGGGCCCGAACCTCCTGCGCAACTACCTCGAGGTCCCCGGCGTCTCGGTCGCGTGGGTCTGCGACCGGCGCCCCGAGGCCCTCGAGAAGGTGCGTAGACGGTACCCGGCGCAGGCGGTCAGCGGGAGTTACGACGAGGTGCTGGCGGACCCCGCCGTCGACGCCGTGGTGATCGCCACGCCGATCTCCACGCACTTCGACCTCGCCGCGGCCGCGCTGCGGGCCGGCAAGCACGTCTTCGTCGAGAAGCCCATGACGAGCTCGACAGCCGACGCCGAGGAGCTCGTGCGGCTCGCCGGCGAGACGGGGCTCACGCTGATGGTCGGCCACACCTTCGTCTTCAGCCCGCCGGTCCGCAAGCTCGGGGAGCTCATCCACGACGGCAGCCTGGGCGACATCCACTTCATCACATCCTCGCGCGTGAACCTGGGGCTGCACCAGAAGGACGTGAGCGTGGTCTGGGACCTCGCCACGCACGACCTCTCGATCCTGTACTACTGGCTCGGGGAGTCGGCCTCCAGCGTGTACGTCACGGGGCGCGGCTGCATCGTCCCGGAGATCCCCGACGTGGCGTTCGTCAACCTGCGCTTCCCCTCCGGGGTGGTCGCCAACGTCGACATCGCCTGGCTCTCGCCGGTCAAGCTACGGCGCACGGTGGTCGTCGGGAGCCGGCGCATGGCTCTCTACGACGACACGGAGAGCGTCGAGAAAGTCAAGATCTTCGACCACGGCGTCGACTACAAGGAGCCCGAGAGCTTCGGCGAGTTCCACCTCTCCTACCGCACCGGCGACATCGTCGCCCCCCGGCTCGACACGGTCGAGCCGCTGTTCGCGGAGGCGAGCCACTTCATCGAGTGCGTCACGACCGGCCGGCGGCCGATCACCGACGGCCGCGCCGGATTGCAGGTCGTCGCCTCCCTCGAGGCCGCCGAGCGGTCACTGCGCGACCACGGCGGCGTGCAGACCATCGCGGCGACTCACGGCCCCGGGGTCTGAGGCGGGCGAGCGGTCAGGGGGCTGCCGGATCCGCGCCTGAGGGCGCCCCAGGTCCCGCCGCGCCGACGACCCTCACCGCCCGACTCTGTCGGATTCCCGCATGGCCTCGTCTGTCCCTGCTCCACACGACGACCCGATGCGGCGCGTCGCCGTCAACGTGGTCCTGGGCGACGGCTGTGACCTGCAGTCGTCCTGCGTCATCGCCAAGGCTCCGCGCGGCGCCGCGAAGGGTGAGCTCCGGCGCAGATTCAGTGCCGGCCACCGGCCAGCCTTCCCCTACCGGGAGGCGTGAAGAGGCCGCGTCGTCGCCTCCGGTCGCGCCGCCGCGACCGGGCCTGCCGGCAGCCGCCACACGCGCCACAGGGTGACCGCGAACGTCACCAGCAGCAGTGTGTTGCGGACCACCACGACGGCCAGCGGCGCCGGCTGCATCTCGAGCAGGTTCCAGTACTGGGCCGGGAACTCCGCCTGCGTCAGCGCCAGGGTGAGGCCGCCGAGCGTACCGACCCAGACGTCGCGGCAGGCGACCAGCGCCCAGGCGGGCAGGATCCAGATGAAGTACTGCGGCGAGAGCACCTTGCCGAAGGTCATGAGCGCCAGCAGCAGGGCGAGTACGACGATCGCCTGGTCGGCCGGCGCGCGCCGCAGGTGCTCGCGCCGCAGCCAGGCGAGGAGGTAGACGGCGGCCACGGCGAGCAGCGTCAGCCCGCCGCTCACATCGGCCGCGAGCCCGGCGCCCGGCGCCACCAGCGAGTGCGATCCGTGGCTCCAGGTCCACGACGCCCAGCCGGCCCCCAGCAGCTGACCGAGCAGCTGCGGGGTCCCCAGCACGCTCTCGATCTGCAGCGGCCGCTCGAGATGGTACTGGAAGGTGTGCCACACCCCGGGCCAGGATCTGAACACGTAGGGCAGGAAGGGCGCGGCGGCTGCGGCGCCGAAGGCGACCAGCGGCCAGGACCAGCGTCGCGGCGGCCCGACCAGCAGCAGCACCAGCGGCAGCAGCGCCAGCGGGGTGATCTTGAGCGCGAAGCCCATGCCGACCACGAACGCGGCCGCGGCGTACCCGCGCTCGGCGAGGCAGAGGATGAACACCGCGACCAGCAGAGCCACGGCCACGTCGTACCGGTTGATGACGATCGTCCCGATCAGCGCCACGCCCACCGGGAACAACACCGCGGCCACGTACGCACGGCCTCCACGGGGCCACGATCGGCAGGCGACGAAGGCCGTCACGGCGCCGGTCGCCGCCGTGATCGCCGCCATCACGACGTTGAACCAGATGCCGTACAGACGCTCGCTCTCCGTGTGGCCCGGCAGGCGGAAGAGCGCCACGGCGAGCGGGGGATACTCGACCTCGAACGACGGCGTGTACGGCGCCTCCCCGGCGGCGATGCGCGAGGCGTAGCCCCAGTAGACCGGCAGGTCGGTGATGTCGTGCATCCCGTACCAGAGATTGGGGAAGAGGCCGCCGATCACGAGCACGGTGAGCAGGAACGCGGCGCCCGCGGCGAGCCACACGTTCGGCGAGTGGTGCGGCGCCGCGGGTGAAGGCATCCCGCGGTCGTCGCTCACGCCCCGCGGAAGCTCCACAGCTTGTTGAGGACGAAGTTGATCGGCATCACACAGGCGATCGCGACCAGCTGACTGGGCAGCGGCGCCATCTGCGCCGGGCCGTGCAGCAGCCAGAATGCGGCCAGCTGCACCAGGTAGGCGGTGACGCTGACGGTGAAGAACTTGGGCAGCTCGCTGCGGACCGCGCCCGAGGAGCGGAACGTCCAGCGCCGGTTGAGGACGTAGTTCGTGAACACCGAGACGACGAATCCGGCCGCGTTGGCGACGAACGCGGCCGTCGCCGGCACGGCGCGCGTGTCCTTGTGGACGGCGAGGTCGACGATCGAGTTGCCGAGGTCGACGAACGAATGGATGCGGCCGGCGGCGAGCGTCCAGACGAGCAGCACGGCGGTGAACACCGCCAGGTTGACGACGACGCCGCTGGCGCCGACGAAGCAGAACCTGACGAACTGCCCGAGACTCTTCTTGAGGGCGACTTCCACGGATCACCCGGCGCGGTGGGAAGGGACGGCCGCGCGGCGCCGCAGCGTCGGCCGCGCGGCCGGCGGCCGGGACGATGATATGCGAAGCCCCGCCGGCGCGGAAACCGGCTCGTCCGCGCGTCCGCGTCCACGGCCCCTGCGCGGGGCTCGGCCCACGGTCGTCGCGCGCGGCGCCGCGCCCCGCCGCGGCGCCGCGCGGCGAGCACGCGGAAGGGGACGACCGCCGGCGGGTCGACGTGCAGTACCATCTCCCGTGCCGGATGCTTCTTCGGGGAGGAGCGATGACGAAGAACGGAGCGTGCCGCATTCTGCTCGCCGTCTACGCGACCAGCAGCGTCGGCATCGCCGCGGTGCTGGCGCTCGGGCTTCCCGGCACGGGGGATCTCTCGGGTACCACGTCGGGCCACATCCTGTCGGCGGCGATCCTGGCGCTCGCGTTCGGCGCCGCCCGGGCCGTGCGCGACCCGTGGGAGTCCCGGGTGGTCGTGCAGGTCATCATCGCGTTCACGGCGATGGCCACGGTGATGATCGCGGCGCACGCCGTCGCACACAGCCACGGCGGCCCGGACAGGGCCTGGGTGCTGGTCCCGCTCTCCCTGGCCTGTCCGCTGCTCTTCGCGGTCTTCTATCCGACCCCGAGCGGCGACGGCGCGGGCGAGGAGGAGCCCTGATCCGGGCAGTGGGCGGCGGCGCGGCGCGTGCCGTCCGCGACGGCCGGCATCGGCGTCTCAGCCGCCTGCGCCGGCATCTCGCGGCAGCCGCCACACGGTGACTGCCGCCAGGGCGGCCGCGCCGACGAGCACGGCGTTGCGCGCCGCGACGACGGCGACCGGCCCGGGCTCCAGGCTCACCATTCGCCAGTACAGATACGGGAACTCGACCTGGGTGAGGGCGATGGCGCCGAGCGTGAGGATCCCCGTGATGCGCTGCAGCGCGCCGCGGCCGACCACCACCAGCGCCACCAGCGGGAACGTCCAGCAGAGGAACTGCGGCGAGAGCACCTTGTTGGCCACCGTGAAGGCGAGGACGCAGGCGAGGGCGGCGACGGGGACCCGTTCGGGCGCCGCGCGCAGCGAT